>JBBRHB010000175.1:0-8762 GCA_038223355.1 Chloroflexales bacterium | reverse complement strand
GGTCAAATAACTTTGGACCATCGTGCGCAAACTACGTGTATCATCCACAACCAATATCGTTTTCGGCATGCGAACCTCTGCTAGCGGGAATTGTTCCTTCAACTGATCATAAGGATACCGCATCCATATTCAGAAGTTGTTAAGGTCGTGTAGAGAAGATGTTGGGGGTGCGTTTCACCGAGTTGTTCTTTTAAACGTTTGTACTGGCATTAAGCGTTAATGCCAGTACAAGATACCTACGTGTTGAGGTCGTTAGAAGTCGTACAGCCTCGTCGTTTCACCGGTATTCGGGGATGCCGGTGGAGTCTGCTGCGGTGCCGGTGCTACTGCTGGAGCAGGCTGCGGCTGTGGTGTGGCAGTGGGATAGACCGCAGCGACCTGCTGCGCACCGTATTCACCGCTGACCGGTTGACCCGCACCGGGTCCACCTTGGTGACCACCGCGGCGACCGCGCCGCCCAGGGCCGACGAACAATGCCAGACC
Source organism: Chloroflexales bacterium (assembly GCA_038223355.1). Lineage (GTDB taxonomy): Bacteria > Chloroflexota > Chloroflexia > Chloroflexales > Kallotenuaceae > JACDGP01. The sequence continues at coordinate 8,279 of JBBRHB010000175.1, read as the reverse complement.
AAATCCCATGACCAGCAGTCCGCCAACGAGCGGTATCACGCCGCCGAAGGGTGAGCGGCGGGCGTCGCCGGATGGCCCACGACCGGCCCAACCAGGACCGGCACCGGCGAATGACCGATCAGCTCCAGAGCGGGGATTAACCTGCCCCTGCGCTGCATTTGGAGCCACAGGCGCTGTATTTGGGACAGCCGGCGCTGCTGCTTGTGGTGCTGCTTGTGGCAGCGAACCCGGTGCCGCTGCAGCCGGACCATTCCGTCTGCCATAGCCACCCGCCGTTTGCATGCCCCCTCGCCCGCTATCCATGCGCCCACCGATACTAACAATGAGAGCGACCAAGCCTAAGCCGATCGCCAGGTAACCCAGCCAATTTCTACGTGCATACATCTTCGTAACCTCTCTATGTACCGTCGCTTCCTTCGAAGCTCGTGTATATAGGATAGCGCTCAGTTATGTGTTACTTATGAAGATCTTGCGTGTAAATTGTAGGGATGCAGGCAAGCAGGTGGGTAGTAGAAATTAAACCAAAACTGGCGCTTCGCCAGTTTTGGTAGCCATAAAGGTTATTTCGCAGCAGAGGCACGACGGGCTTGTTTTGAGCAGCTAGGTGTGAATAGTATCGCCGGTAGCCGGCTCACCACCCGTGGGCTCGTCATCGGCGAGGATGCGGTAAAGCTGGCGGCGCATATTGACCAGCACCGTGCGCGCCTGGGTGACCTGACCTGGGGTTCCCGCATGTACGACCTGCCGTAAGGCGACGCCAACCTGCTCGAGGAGGTCACGCATTTCTAGTACGGCATCATCCACTGTGTTCGCAACTGCAGACCAAGCCGCAGCGAGCTCGGCCTTGTGTTGCTCGACGTGGGCACGTCCTTCGTCAGTAAGGTGGAAGACACGACGGCCCTCAGCCTGTTCGCTGAGGATCAGACCCTGATCCTCAAGCAATTGAAGCGCCGGATAGACCGAGCCGGGGCTCGGACGCCACACACCGCCACTGCGCGCGATAACCTGCTGGATGATTTCGTAGCCGTGTAACGGCTGCTCGGCTAGCAAGGTGAGAATAGCAGCGCGAACATCACCTCGTCCGACCCTCGGACCACCACGCCGGCCCCATGGCCGGTCAGGTGGGCCGCCAGGTCCACCGCCGGGACGACCTTCGCCCCAGCCTCCGCGTCCTTCAGGTCGGCCAGGTCCGCCCTCAGGTCGGCCTGCACCCCAGCGGCCGCGCGCTTCTGGTCGCCCATGTTGCCCAGCTTCGTCTTCAGGCCGACCTGCACCCCAGCGCCGGGACGGCTCGGGCCGCTCCTGTCCCCCACCGGGTCCACCGCCATGCTGGCCGTGGTGGCCGTGCTCCCGTTGCTCCGGCCGCTCCGGCGGCCCACCAGGTCGATCCTCCGGGCCGTGGTGCCAACGCTCACGTTGCTCCGGCCCTTCACCGGGTCCACCTCGGCTAGCCCAACGGCCGCCGAAGCGCCGCCCAAACATTTTATCTCTTGGATCCATGATCCATTTCCTTTCGCTTCGTCTATGAAGCCTCGTTATTTATCCGATATATCGGTATACATCGATGATACACCTGTGTTAGGGCTTTGTCAAGGGGTTAGGAGACGAAGTGCAGAGCAATGCAAAGCCCTGTCCTATCCAGAACAGGGCTGAAAAAGTAAGGCAAAAGTGGCAAGTTGGTACCTTAGCTCCGGAAGCGGGGCAAGACTTCGCGGGCAAAGAGGTTGATGCCATCTAAGCTCGGGAAATCGGCGAAGCGCAGTTGGAAGTGGGTCACGCCCATGTCAACCCACGACTGGAGTTCACCGGCGATGTGCTCGGGAGTACCGACCAGCGTGCTGTCGGGACTACAAAACGTACTGGCGGCGGCAATACGTTGGGCCTCGGCGTCCGTCGCGGCGACCGCGACACAATCACAGGACCAAGACTTAATGATCCGGTCGTAGTCCGTTCCAACTGCCGCACAATGGCCGCGCAAGACCTCAAGCTTATGCTTGTAGTTCTCGCGGGAGCCGCCCGGCAGATTGTACCAGTCGGCATGTTTGGCAACAACGCGCAGCGTTAGTTGCTCACCACCGCCGCCGATCATAAAAGGGGGCAGTGGCTCGGGCTTTGGGCTGAGATAGGCATCGTGGATTTGGTAGTACTCACCCTCGAAGGTAGCCGGCGTCTCGGTCCACAAGCGCTTCACGATCTCGCAGGTCTCGTCAAGCTGTTTAATACGTACTGCGGGCCGGGGGAAGGGATAGCCGTAGGCAGCATACTCCTCCTGCTTCCAGCCCGCACCGATGCCGAAGACGATGCGGCCGGGTGCAAACGCGCAGAGGTTGGCGATCATCTTGGCCAACAAGGCAGGGTTTCGGTAGCTTTGGCACAGGACGATCGTGCCCCAGGTCAGCTTCGGATAGGCGGCCGCAAGATAGGAGAGCATCGTCAGGCACTCGACAGCATCGGTCTGTACCGGGATGCGCTTGTCCCAGGGCACAAAGTGATCGGCCACCCAGGCGCTGGCGAAGTGCTCGGAGACAACTTCGAGCGTGCGATGGATGTCGGATATGAACTCCTGCGTCGTCCGGTTGCCCTCGGGCCAGTCCGGTGTCCGCCAACCGAAATGCAGCTGTGCCATTAATCAATCCTTCCATACGATGTCGAAGGGAAGCCTTCTCATCGCTTATGCATCATGGAGCATGCCATCATTTGGTTTCGTGCATGCACGGCTTGCATGCTCATCTCACATCGTACATACTTGGCTGTTATGGAGTATGTAACCTTAGGCAGAACCGGGCTGCGAGCAAGCGTGCTCGGACTTGGAGGCGGCGGCCACAGCCGGCTCGGCCAGCGTAGCGGCGCGACGACCGCCGACTCGATGGCGATCATTCACCGTGCGCTCGGACTTGGCATCAACTTCATCGACACTGCGGAGGCCTACGGCACAGAGAGGGTGATTGGCGAGGCGCTGCGCAGCGTTGGTCGCGAGAGCATCGTGCTATCAACGAAGAAATCGGTAAGCGAGCAGGGCCGAGCTATCACGGCAGCGGAACTCACGCGCGGGCTCGAAGCTAGTCTTGACCGGCTGCAGACCGCTTATGTCGATATCTACCATCTGCACGGCGTACGATCCGATCAATACGACTATGCCGTGGCTGAATTGGTACCCGCAATGCTGAAGTTGCGGGAACAGGGCAAGCTCCGCTTTCTTGGCATTACGGAGGCGTTCGGTAGCGATCCGGGCCATGTGATGCTGTCGCGCGCGATGCAAGACGATCTCTGGGATGTGATCATGGTCGGCTATAACATACTCAACCAATCGGCGCGAGAGCGTGTACTGGCAGCGGCGCAACGCCATAATACGGGCGTACTGTGTATGTTCGCGGTGCGCGACGCATTAAGCCAGCCGGCAAAACTCCGGCAGACGATCACCGAACTGGTACAGGCAGGGCTGATCGACAGAGAGGCAGTGGATTTCGATGACCCGCTGGGCTTCGTGCTTCAGCCCGCGGACGTACATAGTTTGCCGGAGGCCGCCTACCGTTTTTGCCGAGCGGAACCGGGCATCCATGTCGTGCTGAGCGGTACAGGCAATCTAGGCCATCTAGAGGAGAACGTCGCCGCCATCTTGCAACCGCCGCTCCCCGCCCCGATCAGCGCACGGCTGCGCGATCTCTTTGCGCGGGTCGACACCGTCTCCGGGCAATAGGAGGGCCACCGCAGGTAAACATGATCGTCAAAGATGCCAAAGCTGTGGCTCGCCAGTGGGTGATGGAGGAAGGCAGCCAGATGCCTGGTTTTTGTGGTGCTTTCTTCCACGGTTCAACCAATTGGCTCCCTGATGAAGCGGCCCTACCTGCCACATCTGATCTGGATGTCATGGTCGTCCTGGCCGACACCAGTCCAACGAACAAGCTTGGGAAGTTCGTGTATCGAGACGTTCTGCTCGAAGTCTCCTACCTGCCCCAGGATGAACTTCAGTCGCCTGAGCGGATCCTGGGCCAGTCCCACATGGCCGGCAGCTTTCGGACCACGAGTATCATCGCGGATCCAGCAGGCCGGTTAACCAAGCTCCAGGAAGCTGTGTCCAAAGAGTATGCCAAACGAAAGTGGGTCCGCAAGCGTTGCGAACATGCGAGGGACAAGGTGCTAAATAATCTACAAGGATTAGATGCAGCAGCACCTTTTCATGATCAGGTTGTTCCCTGGCTTTTTGGGGCCGGTGTAACGACGCATCTGTTACTCGCGGCCGGTCTGAAGAATCCGACGGTCCGGACGCGCTATCTGGCAGTGCGCGAGCTCCTAACGGAATATGGGCATTTGGATTTTTATATAACCCTCTTGGAGTTGTTGGGATGTACCAACATGAGCCGGGCACGCGTTGAAGGGCATCTGGCCGCCCTCACAGAGGTGTTTGATGTCGCCAAAACAGTCGTCAAAACACCGTTCTTTTTCGCCGGCGACATTAGTGATAGTGGTCGTCCGGTCGTAATTAATGGCAGCCGGGAGTTGATCGAGCGTGGCTTTCATCGCGAGGCCATCTTCTGGATGGTTGCCACCTATTCCAGGTGTCAGAAGATACTCTACACTGATGCGTCAGGGGGAATGCGGGAGCAGTTCAGTCCCGGCTACCGGCAGCTCCTCGGCGATCTTGGCATCGCCTCGTTTGCAGACCTACAACAGCGCAGTGATCGGGTAAAGGCATGGCTTCCACAGGTTTGGGAAGTAGCGGAAGCTATTATGGCAGCCAATCCAGACATTGAGGATGAGCCAAACAGGGGCCGCGACTCATGAGACATACGGTAACACGCGGTCCGCGAAGGCCCGTAGCCCATTGACATCATCAACCTCGTACCACTGAAGCATTAGTTCCTCGACACCAGCCGCCGCATAGTCCCGAATTTGTGCAATGACATCGTCCGCTGTGCCGGCGATCAGTGCACGTTGGCCGCGCACCGTAGCAACAAGTTCTCCGATGGAGCTGCCACCCGACGCCGGTGCTTGGATGTGCGCCCGCAAACGGCGTTCAAGAACGGCTTGGTCGTGGCTGAAGACCAACTCGGTCATCATGGTGCGGCGGACATCGCGCGGCTGCCGGCCTGCAGCTTGTAGCAGCCCATCAAGTTGGGCCGAGCGTGCTCGGAACGCCTCGGGCATCAGGAAGCCACCATTCCAAATATCAGCGTAGCGCGCGACGAGCGGCAGTGTCCGCCGTTCGCCATTACCGCCGACTAGAATCGGTGGCCCACCGGCCGGTTTTGGCCGGGGCAGCAGCGTCGCCCCACGCAACTGATAGAAGCGCCCGCTGAATGAGACGGGCTCTTCACTGTGCAGCAAGAGTGTAGCTACCTCAAGCGCCTCGGCAAGCCGGTCCATCCGTGTCGGAATATCGCCAAGCTCATAGCCAAATAGCCGGTGTTCGCGCTCTTGCCAGCCAGCGCCGAGACCCAACCAGAACCGGCCGCCGCTCAGGTCATGCAGGGCTGCAGCTTGCCGCGTTAACATGATCGGATCACGCATCGAGACCGGGGCGACCAACGGACCGAAGTGGATACGCTCACTTCGGTCGGCCAGATAGGCGAGCGAAACGAGCATTTCGAGCGAGTCGCGAGCCGGAGGCTCCGCGTTGGTGAAGTGGTCGGAGCGGAAGAGCCCGGCAAAGCCAAGCTGCTCAACAGCCCCTGCAATCCGCTTCCAGCGCGGCCACGTCAACCCGTCCTGTCCTTCGATCATGATGGAGATGGCGATCATCAATGCTCCTTACCGGCCTTAGCTGTGGGGTCGCCGCAGTGGCGTGAAGACATACTGTACCACAGCATGGGTGACCCATTTCCAGTGCATCGCGACATGCACGCCGAACAGGATGAGGATGATATTGGTCGATGTACTATGTATCCCGCGCCAGGAAGAGCCTCCGCTAGCGGTCAGGCCGAAGAATTTCAGCACAGTCTCGGAGATCATCAAGCCGCTTAGGATTACCACGATCAGCGTGATGAGGAGGATGCCATTAATGACGTAGTTCAGGCGCGCGAGAGCATTGACCTGACCGAAGAAACGCTGGGTCGTGGTAACGATCCATTGCCAGTGGAGTAACAGATGCACGATGATGATGGCGCCACCGGCTAGCCCTAGCCATTCGTGGAGCGGCAGCCCTGTGAAGGTCGGGGCTAAGACAATGAGAAAGAAGAGCGCCATCACCAGATCGACATACCAGTTGGTCTTGGCCGTGTCAGTTTGTCCGCCGCGTGCCATTATTGATCTCCTTAGATTGCCGCGTATGCATAATCACCAGAATACGCGAGAACTGGGTATTGCTTGTAATCAACCGGTGTTAGTGCGCGAGCGAGACCGCGCGGCGAGCCTGTGCCGCACGCGCTTGCCGGCGACCGAGCCACCGGCGCTGCAGCGGATACACAATGGCGATGACCACACCGGCTTCCACGAGGTTGATTAGCACTTGGCTTAGACCGGCCAGCGACGCACCTTGACTGCCAGGGCCACCTTGACCGGCGAACTGTTGCATCGTCGTGGCAGCAGCCTGTCCACCAAGCATTTGTACGAGGAGATATATGGCACCGCCAATAATGCTGGCGACGAACAAGATGGTTAAGATGCGTCCAATTGTGCGAAACATGTGTTGCCTCTTTCTGCGTGTGCGGTTTGTGGCCGCGTTCCATGATCCAAAGGATACCCAAATGGTATTCAGAAGTTGTTAAGATCATGTAGGCAACATATGGGGATCGCGGGGAGAGGCAGCTGACAGGAGCGGAGGCGTGATGTTGGGATGCAGAGCCACGTCCTTAAGGCATGAGCAGTGAGGAACTGTTACTCGCCGTCTTGCAGCACCTCGCGGGAACGACCACCTTCCGCCGGGCCAACGACGCCTTGCTGTTCTAGCAGGTCGATCAGTTGTGCGGCTTTCGAGTAGCCAATGCGTAGACGGCGCTGGAGCAAGGAGGCCGAAGCGCGCTCGTGCTGGCGGACGAGTTGGATGGCTTTGGGGAGCAGTTCGTCTTGCTCGGCGGGATCGAGCACATCGCCCATGCCGTTGGGCAGCGCACCGACACCACCGACCGTCTCAGCACGGTCGGTGGTGTCGGGCACAGTACTAGCGGAGCCAAGGCCATCGCCGTTCCAGTCGCCTTCGACGCGTGGCTTCATGGGCACGGGCTTCGGCGCGGCCCGTCCTTCGGTGCCCGGCATCACCTGATCGGGCTTTTGAGCAGCCCGCCAGAAGGTCACGAGCTTTTCGACCTCGCGGTCCGAAACGAAAGTGCCCTGCACACGGATCGGTTTTGGCGCATCGGAGGCAAGATAGAGCATGTCACCACGCCCTAGCAGTTGCTCGGCACCATTCGTGTCAAGGATGACGCGCGAGTCGGTCTGCGAGGTCACAGCAAAGGCCATGCGGGTGGGGAAGTTGGCTTTGATCAGGCCGGTGACGACGTCAACCGAGGGACGCTGGGTAGCCAAGATCAGGTGGATGCCAATGGCACGTGCCATCTGCGCTAGACGGCAGATCAAGGTTTCGACCTCGTCGGGGGCGAGCATCATGAGGTCGGCCAACTCGTCGATAATGATCACAATATACGGTAGTGACTCAAGATCAGGACGCTTGCGGGCCTCTTTGTTGAACGACTCGATGTTACGGAAGCCTTTTTGGGCCAAGAGCTTATAGCGCCGCTCCATCTCGCGCACCGACCACTTAAGCAGGCTGACGACGCGCTCTAGCTCGGTCACGACCGGCGCCAGCAAGTGCGGGATATGGTTATAGACGATCAACTCCACCATCTTCGGGTCGATCATAATGAAGCGCAGTTCGTCGGGGGTATGCTCCTGGAGCAAGGTAGCCACAATCGAGTTGATAGCGATCGACTTACCGGAGCCGGTTGAGCCGGCGATCAACAGGTGGGGCGCTTTGGCTAAATCGGTAACGACCGGGGAACCGGAGACATCCTTGCCCAGGGCCAGCTTGAGCTTGCCCTTATGTAGCCGGAACTCATCGGTGTCGATCACTTCTTTCATCGAGACCGAGGCGATGGCACTATTTGGGATCTCGATACCGATATAGGGCGTGCCGGGAATTGGGGCCTCAATGCGGATCGATGGCGCTGAGAGCGCGAGCGCCAGGTCACGCTCGAGCGAGGTAATGCGACTGACTTTAACGCCGGTCGCCGGCTGAAGCTGGTACTGGGTAACGGCCGGGCCGGGATTCATACCGACAACCTGGGCTTCGATTTTAAAGGAAGAAAGCGTATACTCAATCACTCGCGCCTTGGAGCGCTTTTCGT
>JBBRHB010000174.1:0-8788 GCA_038223355.1 Chloroflexales bacterium | reverse complement strand
AAATCCTCGGACCGTGGTGGTATTGCAAACGGGCGGACCGGTCACTATGCCGTGGCTCGATAGTGTGGCGGGGCTGATCGAGGCCTGGTATCCGGGTCAAGAGTGCGGCAATGCCATTGCGGACGTGCTGTTTGGCGTCGTTAATCCGGCCGGTAAGCTCCCGCAAACCTTCCCGCAACGGCTCGAAGATAACCCGGCCTATATTAATTATCCTGGCGAGAACGGCCGAGTACGCTATGGTGAGGGCATTTTCGTCGGCTATCGCTACTACGAAAAGAAGCAAGTCATCCCGCTCTTTCCGTTCGGGTTCGGCCTCTCATACACCAGCTTCCACTATAATAACCTCCGGCTGAGCGCGGACCGGGTCGAGCCAGAGGGAGAAGTGACCGTGACAATCGACGTGACGAATGCCGGAGAGCGCGCGGGGCAGGAGGTCGTGCAACTGTATGTGCGGGATATGCAGGCGCGTCTGGCGCGGCCGTCGAAGGAGCTAAAAGGCTTCAGCAAGGTCTTGTTGAAGCCAGGTGAAACGAAAGCCGTGAGTTTGACACTCGGGATGCGCGCGCTGGCATACTACGACGACGCCAAAGCCACCTGGGTAGCCGAGGCGGGCAGCTTTGAGGCGCTCGTTGGTAGTTCAGCGCAGGACATTCAGGCCAGCGCGGCCTTCACCTTGAGCGCCGATTGGGTAGCAGCCGCAAGTAACAGCAGCAACAACCGGCCCGCATGGTGTCTTTCGCGGCATCATGCGGGCCGTAGCTATTAAGGAGCGTGCGATATCCCCGCCGCAGGAGATTTCGATCCCGGTTAGGTCATCCTGGGACGGGTGGTAGATATCCACCCCCGGCAAAATCGAACGGCTTTGATGCGGCAAACTGGTCTACGTCCGGTTGCACACCTTTTTTACACCCTGGCATGAAATTTGCCAAAGTGGGTATTGCCATCTGAGTATATAGTCAAAATGTGCAGCCCGACTGGTCGCCGGGCTACCAGGAAGCACAACGGCAGCGAGGAGCGTGTAACAGGCGGACACATAGTATTGATCACATGTCGGGTCAAGGTCAGAGTAGACATATTGACCATTTTGGTGTACGATATAGGTTCCACGACTGGTGAATGCTGTAGCACATTCATATATGCTCCGGCGGTGCCATGTGGTTTGTGGATACCCACCTCCGCGAGTAAGCCGTTACGAACTATAGCTGGATTCATTGCGCCAGCAGCTAGCGTGCAGAGTCCGCGTGTTCAAGGTACCTAGAGTTTTTTGAGCTAGGAGCTATATGTGATGAGTGGAAATGGAACGAACACGGGCGCTACGCGCATCGTCATTGTGGACGACCAGCGCGATCTCGCGGACATGATCTCTGCATTTTTGACGGATGAAGGCTATGCGGTCACCGTTTGTAATGATGGCCGGGCAGCGTTGGGGACGATTCAGGAGACTAATCCGGCGGCGCTAATTTTGGATGTTATGATGCCGGATACCGATGGCTTTGAAGTGTTGCGCCAACTGCGGGTGAGTCCGGCCGGTAAACGTTTACCGGTGATCTTAATGAGCGCTGCCTGGCGTGCAAATGAAAAACAGCGTGAGATCGGGACGACCTTTGATATTGCGCCGACGCTCGTGTTGCCTAAGCCTTTTGAGCTTGGGGATCTTGAGCGTTGCCTACGGCAGATGGGCGTAGCGCCTGCTGCTGCGGTCTAAGGCAAGCGTTACACAGCGCGGCATAGCTGAAGCAGTTCCTGATCGGTAGAAGGTGCTGCGCTTGTGTGAACGTCTTGCAGCGCAAGGTGCGACTACCCGGTTTTGGGCGTAACTGTTTCAAGAACTGTCTTGCCCCGCAGTCGTGCGAGCAAACGGCGGTCTTCGGCATCGAAGGTTGCCAGCAGCCATAACGAACTGGCGTAGACTACCACCCCCGTCGCGATGGCCACTCCTGGCCATGCTCGTAACAGCAACATTGCAGCGCTGCCCCCCAGCGCTGCAAGCAGGGGGCGCCAGGCAACGGCGAGGAAAGGGGCCGCACGCAACTCACGCTTGAGCACAAGGTGGAAGGGCAGATAGAGCACTAATTCGGAAAGCACGGTGACCACGGCTGCTGCATTAATACCCCAGATTGGTACTGTGAGCAGATTGACTGCTAGGTTAAAGATCGCCGTCACCAGGAAGGCCCAGGTGATCGTGGACTGGCGATCAAGGGCTATCAAGACATACTGAGCGACCCCATTGACATAGCTGAGGGGAGCGAACCAGATCAGCAGCCGCAGGGCCGGCCCACCCGCTGCTACATATTCGGCCCCTGAGAGGAGCCGGATCGCCTGTGGAGCCCAGAAGCTGAGGCCAGCGGCGAGCGGGATGGCCAGCAATAAGAGCAGACGCACCGTCAAACGGTAGCCGCGCAATAGTGCAGCGCGGTCATTGAGCGCCTGACGAGCAAACATTGGGAACAGGGCGTTGATCACAATCGGCGGCAGCACGAGTGCCAGACTGGCGAACTTGTAGGCGGTGTTGTAGTCGGCGACGGCGCGTTCTCCGTCCCGTGCCGTGCCCTGGATAATGAAGGTATCGAAGCGAAAAAAGACGGCGACCAGCAAGCCGTTGAGCATTAAGGGAAACGCCGCGTGCAGCATGCTGCGCGCGGTTGTGCTATCCCACGACCAGCCGGGCCACCCCCAACGACGGAGCAGCAGCCAAGCAAAGACGCTAGCGTTAATGATCGTCGCGATGAGCGCAGCCCATGCTACGCCCACAATTCTGAAGCCGAGAAGGATCAACGCGAGCTGTAGTAGCGTGCTGAGGCAATTATTCAGCAGATTAACGAGCGCCGGGGTCGTCGGCTGCTCGTGGGCCAGGTAGACGGCAGAGACAGCGCCAGCAAAGCCCGACGGGAGAAGGGAAGGCAGCAAGATCGCGATCAGGATAACTGTTTGTGCGGGCAAGGCATGTGGAATAAGCGCCACAGAATGCAGCAGGGCATAGGCGCCGATCACTAGCGCGGCCAGCGGGATCATTAGCAAGGCAAGACCCCAGCGCAGCAGCAAGGTCGTACCAAACAAGCGCCGCAGTGCCGCCGGATCGCGCGCGACCTCGCGCGTAAACCAGACGGTCAAGCCCCAATCCCCAATCGTCGCCAAGATGAGCGTCACCAGCAAGCCGGCCAGATTATAGTCGCCGATATCGCTCTTCGAGACCAAGCGGTATAAAAAAACGACAAAGCTTAGGTCGATGGCACGCACTGCCAATTGGATCAGCAGTGGCCCAGCGCTATTGCGGAAGATGCGACGCGCCGGGTCCTGGCCAGTGGTCGCACTACTACGAGCGTTCAGCCATAAACTAACTGCGGCAGCGATGGCGAGTAGCACCAGCCCAATGATAAATACGAGCAAGGCGGCGCGGAAGGCTGAGGTTTGGCGGGCCAGGGCAGCCATCATAAGCGGTGATCGATCAGTAGACTAAGTTTTGCGCGGGTGGCCGGGGGAATGAGCGCGGGGGCAGTCATGAGCGCGCCCTGCAGGGCTTGGCCACAGCGGCAGCCGCGCGCATGGACAAGCATGGGAATCGTCGCGGCTAACACAGCCTGGGCGTGAGCGGTGTTCTCGTTCATGACTTGTATGACTGCTTCAACCGTAACACTATCATGCTGGGGGTGCCAACAATCATAATCGGTTACCAGCGCCAGCGTCGCGTAGCAAAGTTCGGCCTCACGGGCGAGCTTCGCTTCGGGCAGGGCTGTCATACCAATGAGATCGAAGCCTTGAGCACGATGAAACTCTGATTCGGCTAGCGTCGAAAACTGGGGACCTTCCATGACGACATAGGTTGCGCGATCCACGACCGGTAGATCCTGTTGCTCCACCGCGGCCTTGAGCGCAGCCCGCAGCTCGGGGCAAAAGGGCTGATCGAATTGCACATGTGCCACAAGCCCATCGCCAAAAAAAGTGGAGGGACGGCTGCCGCGCGTACGGTCAACCAATTGGTTGGGGATAACGAGACGACCGGGTGGTAGTTCTTCACGAAGCGAACCGACCGCACTGACGCTCAGCAGTCGTTCAACACCCAGTTGCTTGAAAGCATGAAGGTTGGCGCGGCTCGGAACTTCCGACGGAAGCAGGCGATGACCGCGACCATGCCGGGGCAAAAACGCGACACGTACATCGCCAAGCGTGCCGAGGACAAAGCGGTCGCTGGGATCGCCAAAGGGTGTAGGGATCTGCAGTTCTTCCCGGTCAACGAGGCCGGGCATGTCATAGAGGCCACTGCCGCCAATCACCCCAATTTGTACTGCTGCCATATGCTCTCCTGCTCATCTACTTGCAAGCATCAAAGTATACAGCAGAGGTCCATCCGGATTAGCTTGGGAGGAGCCCGGCGGTTTTCGGGACTTGCTTGGGAGTGCGTTTGCGTGCCTTCCAGGGAAAGTCCAGCGGGTTTTCAACAAAGGCGACCGGCAAGACCTCATCTAGCATGGTGACATAAGTGCATTGGAGGTTGCGCTGCACATTGCGCGGCAGTTCCTCCATTAGTTCGGGCTTGTTTTTGGCCGGTACAATCACATGCCTTATGCCGGCCCGGTAGGCACCCAAGACCTTTTCACGGATACCACCAACCGGCAGCACGCGCCCGCGGAGCGTGACTTCACCGGTCATGGCAATCGTTCGCTTAAGCTTGCGCCCGGTGAGGGCCGATACCAGCGCGCAGACGACGGTAATGCCCGCCGAGGGGCCATCCTTTGGTACACCACCTTCGGGGAGATGCACATGGATATCGACCTTCTCGAAGCGCCGGGGATCGATGCCCAGACGCTTGGCATTCACGCGCGTAAAGGAGAGCGCAGCTTGGGCGGACTCTTGCATCACTTCACCGAGTTGGCCGGTCAGCAGCAAACTGCCTTTGCCTTCTACCACGCCGATCTCGACCTGCAGAATATCGCCGCCGTGGGTCGTCCAGACCATGCCGGTGGCTACACCAATCTCGTCTTCTTTAAGTTGAAGGCCATAATCGAATCGTTCCGGCCCAAGTAGGCTGGGGAGCAGACTCGGATCAATGCGGCGCGGATAGGAGCGCCCTTCCACAATACGCAGGGCAACTTTGCGACAGAGGGCACCTAGCTCGCGCTCCAGACCACGCACACCGGCTTCAAAGGTGTAGGTGCGGGTCAACTGGCGAATGGTCGCGGTCGGAATTTTGATCGGCGTTGCGGTGAGGCCATTCACCGCGATTTGACGCCCGATTAAAAAACGCTGGGCAATGGCAATCTTTTCTTCTTCGGTATAGCCCGGCAACTCGATCACTTCGAGTCGGTCCACAAGCGCATCTTCGACCTCGTCGAGGCTATTAGCCGTCGTGACGAAGAGGACCTGCGACAGATCATATGGTACGTCGAGGTAATGGTCGCTGAAGGCTTGGTTTTGCTCGGGATCAAGGACTTCGAGCAAGGCGGCAGTTGGATCGCCGCGCATGTCACTGCCGAGCTTATCGATCTCATCGAGCATAAAGACGGGATTGAGCGTGTTCGCCTCACGCATCGCTTTGATAATACGACCTGGTAGTGCATTGACATAGGTTCGACGATGGCCACGAATTTCGGCCTCATCGTGCACACCACCCAGTGCCACACGCACAAATGGTCGGCCCAGTGCTGCGGCCATGGCTCGTCCCAGGCTCGTCTTACCGACACCGGGCGGACCGACAAAACAGAGGATCGAGCCGGCATCATCACCGCCGACCAGCTTGCGCACGGCCAATTGTTCGAGAATGCGATTCTTTACTTTGCGCAAACCATAGTGGTGGTCATCCAAAATCTGCGCAGCGAGACGTAGATCGATAGTCTCGCCCGGCGTGGCGTGCCATGGCAGTGTCGCCAGCCATTGTAAATAGGTCCGTACAACAGCGTAATCGGGGCTACCGGGCGGGAGCAGATCGAGGCGATTCAACTCCTCATCGGCTCGCAATTGGACTGCAAGTGGTAAACAAGCAGCCACCAAGAGGGCATGAAGGTGATCAACGTCTTCTTTCGTTCCTTCACGCACCGTCAGTTCGTGTTCCAATAAAGAGAGGCTAGCAGGCGACGCATCTGCCTGTTGCCCCGCAGCACGCGTCTGCCTGGCACTCTGCCGTGCTTGTTCGCGGCGCAGGAGCTCACGCTCTTCGGTCAGGAGCACAGTCACGGATTCGAGCCGCTGATCAACCGGCAAGAGTTCGAGCAGGTGCTGGCGCTGTGGCACACTCAAAGGCAGCTCGCTGGCCACCAGATCGGCGAGGAGGTGTGGATCAGTCGTCGAACGGGCGGTAGCCAGCAGGCGCGGTGACAGCGTGCGGCTGAGGGCGACAACCTGTTCCAGAAGGTCCAGGAGGGCCGTGCGGTGTCGAGCGAACTTGTCTGGCGGGACAGGCACGACCGTGGCAATAGTAACGCGTCCCACCAATTGATCAACCCGCAGATCCACCGCTTCGACCACGACGCGCCAGCGCCCGATCAGGAGCACACTTAATGCACCGTCGGGGAGGGCCAGCACGCGGGCAACTTCAGCTTCAACGCCAAGGTCGTACAGGTTGCCAGGCTCTTCGTGCCTGCCGGCAATGGTACGTTGGGTTAGCGCGACGACCGTACCGCCGCTTGACTGGGCCGTCTCAACTGCGCCAATGGCTGCCGGACTCGTCATCAAGACCGTGATGGCGGTCCCGGGAAACAACACTGTTTGTGGCAGCGGCAGGATCGGTAACTCACGAACCATGTCCGGTGGCGGCGGTGCCGGTTGGGAGGTGAGTATGTCGCGATCATCGATCATGTCTCGTCCTATTCGGGCGATCATAGCAAGGCCGTCAAATGGGATTTTGACACCAGGAATATCCCATTTCCGCCGAGCACGGAAAGACCGCGGTCTACAAGCGAGACCGCGGTCTTGGCCTTTGGGCATCTCAGTCTATTGGAAGAAAACGCCGCTCCGCTCGTAGCCGACTTCCGCGAAAATGCTGGGGTTATTCGTGTTGGTGGTAAACGCGCTGGTCGCGGTGGCGCCTGACCAATTGCAGGTCACATTCGTCTGCAAAAACGTCCCTTCCCAGCGATTTGGCGCATAGCGGTATGTGTGGCGGTTCTGTGACGGGGACCAGTCAACGACGAAGGAGACGATGCCTGGGACCGGCGTGCCGCCGGTGAAGGCATTGGCCCCGTAGTCGCCCATGGGCAGGTCGGCTGCATGGTAGGTGGCGCGACCAGTGGCAGGGTTTACTATGACGTGGTTTGGATTCATCCGCATGGTCCAGAAGCGGCCGTCCGAGGCAATACCGGGGTTGAAGTCATGAAGTTGTTGCCCGCCCGGGGCAACGAAGACGTCTAGTCAAACAAAGCCGAAGGTCGCGTGGTACTGGCGTCCATCGACGGCAATGTAGTCGCCGATCATGAAGCGCATATCGACTTCCCAGTACACGCTTGATGTTTGGTGCGTGGTGAGATCAATGTGGGTGCCCTGACCTCCGACGTAGCCGAGGCCGACGACACCGTTGAAGTCGGTAATCGTCGCCGGGTTGTTGATAGCTGGATTCGTGTCAAAGGGCGGGTTCGGCAGGGGATAGCCGGGGGCTTGAACATGGAAAATCGTGGGGTCAGGATATAGGAACTGTGTACCGTACGGGATCGGTCGCGGAGCGGCTGGCAACAGTGCCGGCGCGGCCAAGGCGCTCTGCGGCGCGATAAGACCAGTTCCAGCGCCAAGCGTGGCTAGAGCGGCGCCAGCTTGGAGGAATTGTCGCCTGGTCAAGGCCCCATGGACATGTGGCTGTGCGAACAGTTGTGCCGCGGGAGAAAGCCGATGACTCTTCATGGTACCTCCTAGACTATAACCAGTTGGGAGCGCAGTATTCCGAGCATCACCACCTTCCTCTTTTTAGGGTCTTCTTGACAGAGTGCGGCATAGAGCCGCCAAGTTTGACCGCACCGTGAACGGCGCATCTTTACCAAGAGCAAAGACGAAGGTAGGACGGGAACGTAAGGTGAGGCACCGCTGATTACATGCTACACCGCGTGTCAATGATGACACTTTTAACTAAATGTTCCTGGCAAACAATCTTGGCGTCGCCGAAGGAGCCAGTGCCAGTCTGCCGCCAGTTTACGTTTCTGACCATTGAGCATACCTGTAGCGCTTCGCCCATTCACCGGCTGCCAGCTGGAGATTTTGGTTGGACGAATTCAGCGTCTCGTCCTTTCGGGATGATTTAGATCGCTACCCAGGTGACTCCCGTCTGTGTACGTTCCAGTCGTCCTATAGTCGGGATGTGTGTCGCGACAAGCAGGGCCTGCTCAGCTAGGGCCGCCTCCGCCAAGGCACACCGACTCATACGATTAGTGTCGACGTCCGCCCAGGTACACATCCACCCCGGTTGTTCGACCTCAAGGGGATGGTGGTACAAATCGCCGAGGCAGTACAGGGTCTGACCTGCCACCTGCACCTTGACGATCTGGTGGCCCGGTGTTTCGCCTGGCGCGGCAATAATCGTCAGGCCACTGCCAAGATGCATATCGCCTTCGACTAACTCCAACAGGCCGCACTGGTGCAACACGCCAAGCGTCTGCCCTTCCACCGAATTCGGATCCTCGAGCGCTGTCTGAATATGGGGATCCTGCCAATCAGCCAGCCCTAGATAATGCCGGGCATTCGGAAAACAGGGCACAAATTGCCCGCCTTGCTTAATTGTTGTCGCATTGTAGTGATCGGAGTGAGTATGCGTCAGCACGACGTGGGTGATAGCTGTGGCCAGCACTCCAGCATCCGCGAGCCGGGCGAGCAG
>JBBRHB010000173.1:0-8794 GCA_038223355.1 Chloroflexales bacterium | reverse complement strand
GGTTGGGCGGCAAGCGGCGGGTTCAACATGCCCTTGGTACTTGGCACATCCAGTTTCGGCGCTAGCGCTACAAGTGGGGAGACATCGGCTTGGGGTGCGGCACGGTAGAGTGTGGTAGCACCTTCAGTCAACGTGGCTGTTAATACATGGCTGTTGACGAGGTTCGTCAGCCCCTGGCCGGCCTGCGCACCCCAGCGCAGACGCTCCGCTGCACTCAAAACCACATAATCAACATGATAGGTTGCCAAGGCGCGTTGGGCTTGTTCGGCGTCGGCACCATAAATCGCTGCCAAAGCATGGTCGCGGCCATCCATTACCTGATCGATTGAAGGGCTCAGATAACTCCGCAGCTGTGCTTCATGCTCACGATCAGCCAGCAACGTCGGGTAGCCACCCTGAACCGCGGTTTGTGGCAAGGCGGTCGGGGAGTCGGCGGCCACTACGAGTGGCAAGCCGCGCTCCGTTGCCGCCAACTTGCTGAGCACATGCGACAAAGCGCTGCTAGGAGCGCCCGTAAAGCGCCAAGCCGCCGGCTCGCCCGCAAGCTCAGGCGTGAGGGCGGGCGTCAACAACATAAGCAGTGCGGCACCAAGGGCACTCCCAATGAGCAGTGGACGAGCGAGGCTACGTCGTGTGCGCGCCAGGAGCAGCAGAAATTGACCTCCGACAATAGCCAGCAAGACAGCGGCACTGTTTACGAGGAGCGCGGGACTCCCGCTCGCTTTTCCCTGGATCACCTGGTGGGCCAGCGTCGCCAACCCAAGCGCGCCAATCAGCAACAGAATCGTGCGACTACTACCCCGGTGGCCATAGGGTCGCTCCCGGTCGGGCCACAAAGCCGCCAGCAGGAGCCAGATCAGCGCGATCGCCGCCGGCAGGAAAATCAGCGGCGAGTTAAAGAGGACGGTAGCCCGTGAGCTAGCCGCTAGTGCTGGGTCTGTAGAGCGGTGCGCCACGTACCAGCCGGCTACGGCCCATACTGCAACGAGACTACCGACCACGCCTAGTAGCCATGGTTCGACGAAGCGCGCGGCAGCTCGAAGCAGGTAGGCCAAGGCCAGCACCAACGGTAACACAAGTGCCAGCGGCAGTGCGCCTGGGATAGGCACAATGGGCAGCGCATTACCCGGCGCAATACTTTGGCTCCAGCCATGAGCTAGTCCCACTGCGATGAGCAGGAGACCCGTCTGTACCACGAAGGCGTTGAGCCGATCACGTCGTAACAGCAAGGTATTGGCCGTGAGCAGTAGCCCCGCAACGGCGAAAACTGCGGTGCTTTGGCCGGCCAGCGGTGCCAGTGTCAGCGCCACCAGCGACGCGATGCCCAGGCTACGCCGCCAGCCCGCCTGCTCGTAGTGCCGCAGCCAATCCCTGCCAAGCGCCAGCGCTCCCACTAGTAGAAGCAGACCGCCCAGGGTCGCACTGTCCGCAGCCATCACCGCACCCAGTGTACTCCAACTGCGGGCACTGCCCAAGAACAGGCCGGGCATGATTACCAGCATGACCGCGACGAGCGCGGCGACCCCATAGCCTGGGGGACTGTGGCGCGCCGACGTAGCGGCCGGCCGCGACGCGGGGCCACTATCATAGCCGGATAGATCATCATCATTTAGCGCTGCCAGACGTGGCTCAACCACCTGCGGTGCCTCCGCCAATGGCCACTGCACGCGGCGTTGCGCAGGAGCGCTGGGCCGCACGAGCATGGCCCAGACCGCTAGACCAAGCAGCCCAAACAGCGTTGCCAAGGCAAGATTGAGGGCTACTGCCGGTGCTAGCCCCACGACCTTGGCGAGTGCGGCAGTGGGCAGCAGAGCGGCATAGGGCACTGTGAGCTGGCCACCGGCAAACAATGGATCGGGCGGCGGCAGTATGTTGCTACGCACCAGCACCGTCCACTGAGCCAGTCGTAACTGCTCAGCCGTCGTCACAAATGATGGATGGGCCAGTCGTAGCACAATGGCCACGAGTAGCCCGATACCATAGACCCCCTGGCTTACCAAAACGTGATGGCGGTGTTCGTGTAGCCACGTCCCCATCGCGCGCCGGTGGAAGAAAGCTAAGCGCAAGCCGAAGGCGACCAGCAATCCATACCAGCCAGCCCAGATGGTTCGCCCAAGCGGGATGTGAGTGGCCAGCACGCTTGGCGGCACTGCGAGCACTACCAAGCCAATCAACCGGCTCAGCCCAAGCCCACGCTCGCGTAATGGTAGGCCGAAGTGCCAGAGCGTCGCAAAGGTCGCGAGGCCCAGCACCTCTAGCGCCAGCAACCAGAGCAGTAGTGCCGGCAGGCCACTGGGTCCGTCGACGGCGAGACCTGTCGCCTGGGTGCTGAGCGTTTGCCAGGCCTGCGCCGTCAAGCGCAACATGGTCGGTGCAGCATTCGTTTGCTTGGCACTCGTGCGGTAAATCTCGCTCCACACGATCTTGTCAAAGAGCAGATGCTGGGCAGCATCGGGATTGAAACGGTCGGTGCGCTTGAAGATCAGTACGCGCGGGTGATCATAGACCGTGAAGGCTTCATCCGAATTTGTGTCATTGATTGGGATACCGAAGATCGTCGGAAACGATGTGAAGTCGGCAACTTGATCGAAGCCCAGCGAGCCATCGAATAGCGCCTGATAGTAGCGAATCGTGACCGGAAAACGTTGTGGCAGACGTACGACCGAGCCATACACGCGCGCGGAGGAGAGGGCCACATAATTGGCTTTGCCCAACTGCGTGATAAGACCGTCCTCCGGGTTCTGCGTATCGCTCTTGCCCAAATATTTTGAGGGATCATCCTCATAGTAAGGATGCGTCTCGATCGGCAGCGCAACTGTCCCGCCCGAAACACTATCATCCCATTGCTCGTCGGTGACCTTCGCACCCACGGGCACATTCGCATTAATCCAAGCCGTTGCCGCAACCCGCGTATGAGGTCGGGTATAAATACGCGTAAATGCCCAGGCCCAGCCGAAGGTCAAGAGGAGCAACAAGGCGGGCGTGAAGGCCAGATAGCGGCGCTGCGCCGCTCCCTTTGACTGCCGCGTATTCCAACGTCGCAGCCCATATTGGCGCAGTTGCTCCGCACCCCAGGCAGCAAACAAAATAAGCGGTGGATAGATTGGGAGAAAATAGCGCATCGTCGGATTAAAACCGCCGCCCTGCCATAGCCAGTACAGCACTACCCAACTCCAGGGCACCACATGTAGCCAGGCGCGCCTACGCACAATCAGCCAGCCGGCGAGCACCCAGCCGAGCCAAGCCGCCACACCGAGTGGTACGCCCATGCCCCACTGCACCATGTTTTGCCAGGCGAACAGAAACGGCGTGCGGTTAGCCCATTGGTGGGAAGGTGGCCAATCAACGGTACCATCAACGAAATCGCGGATCTGCTTGATGTTATCGACGAAACGCGGCTCAGGTCTAATGTTCCAGAACTGCGGTCCCATAAAAGCATCGGGCTGTGCTACTCTGAAAACGACACACGTACATATGCCGGCGAGCAGCAACAATAGCGCAGCGCGCAACGGTCTTCGTCGTCGCTCATCCGCAGGATCAAGGTCGTAAATTCGCGCACGACCGCCACCGCGCTTCCCCCGGTGGCCCACATTGAGTATGATGACCAGCGCGGCAACGACTGCGACTACAGCTAGCGCGGCAAGATTTACTTTACAAGCTATGGAGCAGCCGAGGAATACGCCCAGCAGCGTAGCATCCCGCCAACGCGCTGTTTGGGCCATACGCACGGCAAAGAGCAGAGTCAGAGCAACAAACGTCGTTCCAAAATTATCGGTGGTGAAAAAGTGTGATTGCTGGATCGGCATCACGGCACAGGCGTACGACCCCGCCGCAAATAACCCAACATTGCGACCATATAAGCGGCGTCCCAGGGCAAACATAATCAGCACGGTCAGCAGGTCAGCCAGTGTCGAAAGAATTCGTCCAACGACCACCAGTTGGCCCGGATCGGTCTGCTTGGTAGCCTCGGCAATGACGCGCACCAGGGTAGTCGGCAAGGTCCCGTAGACAAACGTACGCGAGTTATTGTAGTTACGTGGATTCAGGGTTGAACAGCCACTGGCCAGACTCGGCTCTTGTTTATCGACCGGTGCCAATGGCTCGCGTGGGTTAGGCATGGCCTGCGGCAATGTGCCGGGCGGTGCATTCGCCGGCACCGCCGGTACGCAGGCACTATTAAAATAATCATGCCAGGAACGTGGAACGCGCAGGCTATCGACGGTATATTGAATGAAACGCTCATCGGGATGTAGTGACTGTTGGTTATCCCAGTCCCGGAGGTTTATCGTTCGAAAATACAGCCCGACCAGGATCAGAGCGAGCAGAACAAGAGTAGTACGGAGGTAGGTTGGCCAGATTGGCCGCGCACCGCGGCGCGTGGCTGTGCGATATATCAACGCGAGTATCCTCGGCTCAAGGCAATTTCAGCCAATTATAACAGGCTGCTAAACTTTTGAAGGTAGTGCGGTTGGCCTTGCTTGGTATGTACTTATGGGGGAGACAACGTGCTAGAACGGAAGACGGGCACCGCGGACGCGCTCATGTGCGTCTCCGGTCGCAGCAATCCCCGGCACACAGCAATAGCAGGTGACGGCAGTGCGACATCAGCTTCCCAGATCAGCACACTCGGTCGTGGCAGACTTTGCAAGCGCTGGCACGTTAACTGGAGCGAGTGGAGTTCAATCAAACCGCGCGATACAACACTGTGTCCTCCATATTGAATAGCCTTTGGCTCTGGTTGGCTGGCCTGGCCCCAACAGCAATCCACAATGAACGCATGAGTATTCGGCGGCAGCCCATCCAGGTAGTCCGAGATTATGCGGGCAAAAGGCGTATTGTGATCCGGTAAGCCGGAAGTATAGACAACAAAGTAGCGGTAGCCATTCAGCCCCAGGATCAACAAGAGTACAACGAGGACCGCCGCACGGCTTTGCCACACGTAGCGCCGGAGCGCATTGAGCGGCCACCAAATACCGCTGGCAACCAGGAGATACGCAAAGGGTGCGATACCGAGCAGCCGGCTGGCCGACGGTACTTCTTGCGGTTGCCCGAGCACCAGGATTGATGGCAATTGAAGCAATAGCAACGGGACCAGGAGCAGCGGACTCAGATGCCTACGCGCTGGCCGCAACCAGAACGCCAGACCAATGAAGAACAGTAGCCCACTCAACGGATCGAGCTCGGGCAACGATGCGGGGTTGGAGCGAAAATTACTATCACCCAGGAGATGGAGCGCCAATAGGCTATGCCACGTATTCGTGAGAAACGTCGCCCCAGCATTGGTTTGTGGTGATAGCTTGCTCCCAATGTAGCCACTAAAAAAGTTGTGAGGATCATGCACCACAATGCGGACGAACGGCACTGCACAAACAATGCTAGCTCCCACAAACGTGAGCAGATGGCGCCTGCTGACACCCTGGTGCGTTAAGCAGTACCAGAGGAGAAGCATAAAGATGACTGGTGGCAGCACAAAGCTCTGGGGATAAACATATAAGCCGAGTGTTGCAACGACGCCACAGAGCAGCGCATCGTGCATCAACCCGCGGCGTACGACCCGCGAACAAAGATAGACAGCGGCAGTGGTTAGGCCCGGCACCAAGATTTGTGAGTTCCCTAGCCGGCTAAAAATGAGCAGCCATGAGGATACGCCGCCGACGAAGACAGCTAGCAGTCCCAGTTCAGCCCCTACGAGTTCCCACCCTAGGGCAAAGAGTCCGGCGAGCACAGCTAAACTTACGCTAACCGAGGCGACTTTCAACCCGAGGAAATCAAAGCCTACCAAGGCGACTATGGGAGTGATCAGGTAGTGATATAACGGCCCAGCGCTTAGTACGAAGTAGGTCGGCCACTGCCGAGCTCGAATAGCAGCCACATATTCATACACGATGGCAATATCGCCATACATTTCGCCCGGCAGTCGATCCAAGGCAACCAGGCGTGTCGCGAGGATTGCTATCGTGCTGATGATAGCGAGTCCGGCGTGCCACCACATGGTCTCACGGATCGAGGTGCGTTCCGTTCGTGCTCTGAGTCCAATCTCATTCCCAGCGGGGTCGGGACTGCCGCCTACCGCCAAAATAGGTACGTCAAAGTACTCATCGGCGGGCCTGTGGGGCTCTGGCATGGAAAGTTGTGGGTCGTTAGGCAGCTGCATACAGGTTGCCCGAATAGACGGCTCAACGGGAGATTATAACAGGGTCGTGCTGTACCCTCATTGACTTGGTTTACGGCATTTGAAAAAGATATACGGCCCTGCTGTAGGTGAAGGCGCTAGGTAAATTTTGCGCAAGGCTGGCTCCCATAGCCGGTTGGGCGAGAGTGCCGGGACGAGTAGCCAGCGGCCAAGCAGCTTTCGTGTAAGCAGCGAAGGTGCACCGTAATAGTGGCTTAGGTCGAAAAGCTTAACCGCGCCCGGCGAGACGTAGTAATGCCAGGACTCAACCTCTAGTCCTGCCGCAGCAAAGTGGGCAGTCCAACCCTCGGGACTGAACGTATTATGATGCACCGAAATCTTGTTGAACCAGCGTCCATAGCGTGGACCAAAGAGCTTGGTGCCAAGCAGCATCTCCGGAAAGAGGTGGCCGACGACGCCCGTAATGAACCGACCCCCGGGCTTAAGTACCCGTGCGACTTCACGCAAGGTTTCATCAAGTGGCACCACATGTTCCAGCACGCAGTTGCTAATGACCGTCGGGAACGACGCATCGGCACAGGGAATACGTGCGCCATCCGCGACCATCACCACACTATAGGCTCCACGGTCGTGGGCTTCGCGGACATCGGCCGGCCGCGGATCGATGCCGACGATCCGCCCATGATGAGTAGGAAAAGCAATCTGTGCGAAGGTCCCATCACCACAACCAACATCCAGGATTGGCTCGGCCAACTCTTCATCCAACTCCCAAAACAAGCGGGCTTCAACCGAGCGTACGAGTGTACGGTGAATGGGGAGCGTGCGTAGATGGTGGCGGAGAAAATCGGGGGGCTGGGCTTTTATTGTTTGCAGTGACATTTAGCTTTCTGCTGTTCCTCTCGAAATAATGTCTCATATGCTGTGACGGTACGGTCAAGACTAAAAATGGCATCGATCTCATCATGCGGACGTACATAGCACGAGCGGTTATGAAGCACTTTGAGTACGGCCTCAGCTAAGCCCGCGCTATCACCGATTGGCGCGATCGCTCCCATACCGCTCAGGCGAACTGGCTGGCGGACGCCGGGCAAATCACTGGCGACACTCGGCGTGCCATGCAGCATTGCCTCGACCTGCACTAAGCCAAATGACTCGGTCGAGTTCAGACTGGGCAACACAACGAGCTCACAGTTTGGATAAAAGGCTGCGAGTTCGTGCGGCTTGAGAACACCAACGAACTGCCAGTGCTCACGGTATTGCTCGAAGAGTGGTGCCAACCGGGCTGCATACGCTTCCTCGCCGAGCACGTTTTTGTAGGGGCCGGCAAACAGAACCCGCACGTTGGGATAGTATGCCTTGATGTGTGGCAAGGCATGTAACATAACTTCCACGCCTTTTTCGGTGGCCAGCCGCGCGACAAAACCGATTGTAGGCCGGTGGTCGTCGAGCTGCCACTGCTCGGCAAAGGCTTCTTTGGCACCGGGTTCAGCAGGTGGTAAGACGACCGGCGGTAAAATCGGTGCCCACTTTTCCTGAAAGCAGCGCAGGAGCGGCGAATGGCTCGCGTAATCCTCGGTGTAGACCACGATGCGGTTGGCCAAGGCGGCAGCGACGTAGTTGGCAGTGTACACCACGCGATCAACAGCCCGATTGAATAGACCGGGTGGCAACTGGAGATCACAGTGGTAGGTTAAGACTACCGGGGTGCCGAGCAAGCGCGCCGAGGCAGCTAAGCCGGCCGCGTCAAGCTGTGGCAAGTGAACACTAACAATATCATGCTCACGCAGCAAGGCCCGAGCTACATCACCAAAGCCGGGCATCAAAACACCTTTAGAGACACGTGCGGCGACCGGCATGCGGATCACACGCACCCCTTCAACCATCTCTTGCCGCGGCAAATCGGTTTGGTAGCGGGAGGTCAAGACGGTAACACTATGACCGCGTCGGGCAAGAGCAGCGGCTAAACGTTCGACATAAATAGTAAGGCCGCTGATGTGCGGGCGATAGTATGTAAGTGCGAATAAAATCTTCATTAACTCGCTATACCAGCGTTACGTGCAGTACGCAGGATCGCAACCGATTGAGGAGCAGCCCCACTGTGTTGCTGCCGTGCATTATATGGGTGGAGCTGCCGCCTCGCAATGGTACTTTTAACGCAAAGGGAGCAGCCATGTGGCTGCTCCCTTTGGCTGTAAGCCAGAAGCTAGGAAGTTCGGTTCTTAGCGATGACTTCCTCTGCGATGCTGTTTGGCAGCGGCGCGTAGTGATGGAATTCCATCGAATAGCTCGCACGACCTTGGGTGGACGAGCGTAGATCGGTCGCGTACCCGAACATATTCGATAGTGGCACATAGGCCTTAATGACCTGGGCATTGCCACGCGCATCCATACCTTCGATCAGACCACGCCGGCTATTGAGGTCGCCGAGCACCGTGCCCATATATTCTTCGGGCATGATTACCTCGACCTTCATGATCGGCTCCAAAATCTGGGGCTTGCCCTTACGGACGCCATCCTTGAGCGCCATTGAGGCTGCGATCTTGAACGCCATTTCCGACGAGTCAACTTCGTGAAATGAGCCGTCGTACAGTGTGGCTTTAAGGTCTACCACCGGGTAACCCGCTACCACACCGCTGGCCATCGCCTCTTTGATGCCCTGCT
>JBBRHB010000172.1:0-8894 GCA_038223355.1 Chloroflexales bacterium | reverse complement strand
CCTGCAACGCCTTGATCGACCATGGTACGTGTAGATGATTAGGGAGCGGGTTGTAGATCGCGTCGATGTCAGGGTCCGCCAGAAGTTCCTCATACGAACCGTACGCCTGCGGTATACCTAATGATGTTGCCGCAAACTGTGCCGTTGCCAAGTTACGTGAGGCAATTGCCCTCATTTCACAATGCTCGGCGCGCTGCATCGCAGGAATTACTTGCCGGGTACCAATTTGGGCAGTGCTCAGAACGCCCCAACGAACTTTCCGCATAGTGCTGTTCCTTTCAAAGTCCGAGCTACAGGGCATGATACATCCCTCGTCAACGTACACCTCCTGATTGACAACCTCCCACTGCAAGTGCATGATAGTGACGAAATCGGGGAGTAACGCTTAGCAATTGAGTGGAAGGGACACAATCATGGCAACGAGTCTTCAAAGCTGGCAGGCCATCACAGACCTGGGTCTGCCTGATCAAGCGATAGACAGCAATGAATTGCCCTGGGTGCCGCAGGGCGAGCGCGTGTGGTATAAGCCGTTGCGCTTCGACTTGACGAATGGACGCTGGGTCAACCTGCTGAAGGTGACCGGCGGTGGCAAGGTTAACCGTCACCGGCATAGTGGTGGACAGGTGCTCGGTTATTGTATCCAGGGCAGTTGGCATTATCTCGAACGAGAGTGGGTGGCGCGCCCCGGCACCTTCATTTACGAGCCGCCCGGCGATATTCATACGCTGGTTGTCGATGGAAAAGAAGACATGCTGACTCTCTTTCTGCTGGAGGGGGTCGTACAGTACTTGGATGACGACGACAACCTGATCTACCAGGACGACGTGTTCTCTAAGCTGGAACGCTATCTGACCTTCTGTCGTGAGCAGGGCATAGAACCCAAGGATTTGCGGTACTAAATGATCCTTGACAGCTTTCAGCTTGATGGCAAAGTCGCCTTGGTTACGGGCGCCGCGCAAGGATTAGGCCAGGCGCTGGCACTCGGCCTCGGCGAGGCCGGTGCCGACGTTGTCGTGCTCGACGTACAGCCGTTGGACGACACTCTGATGCAGATTACTGCACTCGGCAGGGCGTCCCATGGCATCGAGCTTGATCTCCAGTACACAAGCCCAGAGCAGGCTCGAGCGACGATACAAGAATGTGTCGCTGCGCTGGGACGGCTCGACATTCTGGTCAACAACGCGGGCATCATTCGGCGGGCTCCAGCCCTTGACTTTAGTGCAGCAGATTGGGAAGCTGTGCTGCGTATCGATCTGAGCAGTACATTTTACCTTGCTCAGGCTGCGGCGCGCCACTTCGTGCAGCATAGCCAACCCGGCAAGATCGTCAACATTGCTTCGATGCTCTCATTCCAGGGTGGCGTTTTGGTACCGTCATATACCGCAGCAAAGAGCGGGGTCGCCGGACTGACGCGCGCCCTGGCAAACGAGTGGGCAAGCTTGGGGATCAATGTTAACGCGATCGCGCCCGGCTATATGGCGACTGAGGTGACAGCGGCGATCCGAGCTGATCCGACACGGAGTCAGACAATGCTCGGACGGATTCCGGCCGGCCGCTGGGGAGAGCCAGATGATCTTAAAGGCACCGTCGTCTTTTTAGCATCCGAGGCAGCACGCTATCTGCACGGCGCGATCATTCCGGTTGACGGAGGGTGGCTAGCATCGTGAGCACGCCGGGAGCGTGCGGAGCGTACTTGAGCAAGGAGAGCATGATGACCACGAACAGGACAGCGCTGACCGAGAGTTCGGCATGGGCGGCATTGGCGACGCATTACGAGCAGATGCGCGATCTGCAGCTCCGGCAACTCTTTGCCGACGATTCCCAGCGTGGTGAGCACCTTATAGTAGAGCAGCTTGGCCTCTACTTTGACTACTCAAAACATCGCATCACCGATGAGACGATCCGCTTGCTCCTGGCACTGGCCGAGGAGTGTGGTCTGCGCGAGCGCATTGATGCTATGTTTCGCGGCGATGCAATCAACAGCACGGAGCGCCGGTCAGTGTTACACGTTGCACTGCGCGCGCCGCAGGGTCAGTCCATCAAGGTAGACGGCAAAGACGTTGTCCCCGAGGTTCATGCGGTCCTTGATAAAATGACGGATTTCGCCAATCGCGTCCGCAGCGGGGCATGGACCGGCTACACCGGCAAGCGCATCCGCAATGTCGTTAACATCGGCATCGGCGGCTCTGATCTCGGCCCGGTCATGGTCTACGAAGCACTGAAGGATTATAGTGACCACAGCATGACCTTTCGTTTTGTCTCGAATGTGGATAGCACTGACTTTGTTGAGGCGACGCGCGACCTTGATGCTGCGGAGACACTGTTCATTGTCTCGTCCAAGACCTTTACAACCCTTGAAACCATGACCAACGCACAGAGTGCTCGCACCTGGGCGTTACAGAGCTTGCACGATGACCAGGCCGTCGCCAAGCACTTTGTCGCAGTCTCGACGAATGCCAAAGAGGTGTCAAAGTTTGGCATCGACACGGCCAACATGTTCGCTTTCTGGGATTGGGTTGGCGGTCGCTACTCGCTCGACTCGGCAATTGGCCTCTCGTCAATGCTGGCAATTGGCCCCGACAACTTTCAGGCTTTGCTCGCTGGCTTTCACGCCATGGATGAGCACTTTCGGACAGCCCCCTTCGCCCGTAACCTCCCCGTGCTGATGGGCTTACTCGGCATCTGGAACAACAACTTCTTCGGAGCGCAGACCGTCGCAGTACTGCCGTACGAGCAGTATCTCAAGCGCTTTCCGGCCTACTTGCAACAGCTGACGATGGAGAGCAACGGCAAGCATGTCACACTGGAAGGGGCGACGGTCAACTACCAGACGGGACCGATCTACTGGGGTGAGCCGGGCACAAATGGCCAGCATTCCTTCTACCAAATGATCCACCAAGGTACCAAGCTGATCCCGTGTGATTTCATTGGCTTCTACCAAGCCTTGAAGCCGCTCGGCAACCATCATGATCTGTTAATGGCCAATGTCTTCGCACAGACCGAGGCGTTGGCCTTTGGCAAGACTGCGGAGGAAGTTAAAGCCGAAGGAACCCCTGATTGGCTCGTGCCACATCGCACCTTTGAGGGCAATCGCCCCAGCACGACAATTCTCGCGGATCGCCTGACGCCCGACATCCTCGGCAAGCTGGTCGCACTCTACGAGCACAGTGTCTTCACTCAGGGCGTCATCTGGGACATCGACTCATTCGACCAGTGGGGCGTCGAACTAGGCAAAGTGCTGGCTCAGCGCATTATTCCCGAACTGACCGACCCTGAGCAGCCTCAGCTTAAGCACGATAGCTCAACGAATGCCCTGATCCGGCGGTACCGCGAACGACGCAGCTAAGCGTCGCTTAGCTCATTATGTAAGACTGCTGTGAGGTGCACATTATTGTACGGCTCACAGCTTCCGCTCAGAAGCGTACGAGACTGGCCACGGGGACCGGCTGCCCGGTCACGAACGACTGGTTGGCAGCGATGCCCGTCAAGATCGACATGGCTCCATCAACATGGTCAGCCGCCCGAGCCAGCGGGTCAGGCTGACCGCCGATGAAAACGTCATCCAATAGCCGTTTGTCGCCACCCCCATGACCGCCCTCGCTACCGCCGTCGATCTCAAATCGTAGCGGCTTGCCCCACAGCGGACGAATGAGGATGCTGGCAGGCTCGTTAACGACAACCTCGGTAGCGTCGCGTAGCTCGGGCAGGTTCGTGTCTTGCTTGGAACCACTGACATAGGAGTTTTCGTGTACCTCGTATTCGAGGCGCCCTTTCGTGCCATTAAATGCCACCCGGTAGCCTTCCCACGGTGAGTAGGCGGTCAGGTGGTAGCTCATGAGGGCGCGATTACGGTAGCGGACGAGCACCGCCATGTCGTCCTCGATTGAGATGCCGTCGGCGAACACCGAGCGGTCACGAAAGTAGCCGTCTTCATGCTCCGCTGCCAGGTACAGACGCTGCAGCTCTGGATCCTTGTCCAGATGTAGCGCGAAGGGATCGTTTTCGGCCGCTTTGCTACCAAAAGCACGGTCATAGAATTGGGTTATGCCCCGTTGCTCCGCGTTCTCGCGACCATAAAAGAACAGATCGCCCATCGCGAACACGGTTTCCGGCTGAGTACCTAACCACCAGTTGACGAGATCGAAATGGTGCGTGGCCTTATGGACCATTAAGCCACCGGCATTACGCTTGTCACGATGCCAGCGGCGGAAATAGTCTGCGCCATGTACGGTGTCTAACAGCCATTCAAAATGCACAGAGCGCACCCGGCCGATCACTCCGGCCTGCAGCAATTCTTTGACTTTTGAATTACGAGGGGCGTAGCGGTAGTTGAATGTTACCGTTAGCTTGCGCCCGGTGGCCTTTACTGTGTCGAGGATAGCCTGGCACTTCGGGGCATCAATGGTCATCGGTTTCTCAGTGATGACATCACGACCCAGTTCCATCGCCCGGATAATATAACGATCATGTGTACGATCAACGGATGTGACAATGAGGGTATTGATATGCTGCTCTTCGAGCATGTGATCGAAGTCCTGCGGCTTATACGTTGCCACGGGGGGCGTTTGGAGCGTCTCAGCATAGTACTGGTTATAGTAATCCATGCGCGTCTGGTTCACATCACAAAAGGCGACAAGTTGGCTACGGTCTGCATAATCTTTGAGCAGCGCCGTGGTAAACATCCGCGATCGTGAGCCCAAACCAACAACGGCATAACGCTTTCGTTCAGTCATGCGCAAGCTCTCCTCATTGAGACAGTTGGCTCATTTTATGTATTTATGCGCCACTTGCAGATTGGTACCCAAATAACTTGCGCTCCTTGATGATTTGGGCAACTTGGGGGGGAACCGTTGCTTCCCAAGCGGAATCGCCCCCACGGATTTTTGCCAAGACGTCACGTGACCAGATACTAAGATAGTCCTTGTTGTAATAATCGATCGATTCTATGTAGCCGTTTTCCAGCAGATGCTCATAGAGATTGTGCAGATGGGGCGCAACTTTCAGCTTTTGGACGTTGATCAGCTGACCGGTCGTTTTGTCTTTAAGCGGATAAATATAGAGCTTAAGATCGTTCTTGAACAAACGGCCAAAGGATTCGAGAATACCGCCATCCAGATGCTGATAGTACGTTTCGTCAAACAGATCCTGAAGACTGGGGATACCCATAGTCATGGCAATCGGTTTGGTCGTGTAGTGTGCGAGATAGGCAGCCAGGCGGTAGTACTCGAAGTAGTTGGAGATCAAGATCGTCGCACCGGAGGCCGCGAGAATATCGGCTCGGGCGAGAAAATCAGCGTAGTCGATCTCGCCAGTCGCCATGAGATTCCGCATGGTGATCTCCATTAATGTGACGACCGTTGGCTCATCTTTGACGGAGGGCTCGGCAGCGAACTGCTGGCGGGCGCATTCCAGCATGTCCAGGTTGACATGTGTTACTGGGCGGAAGCTGCCGCGCTCGACCAGGATCGCCTTTTTGTATAGCACCTCCGAGGGCTGGAGCACCTCCCCGTCAGCCGCAAACATGGCCGCATTGCTTAGCCCCAGCTGAACGAGCTTCAGGCTCATTAAGCGATGATCAATGGCCTGAAATTCGGGGCCGGAAAATTTGATCATATCGATTTCGATCCGCTCAGTCGTCAGGTTGTCGAGCAGCGATTCCATCAAGATTTCAGGCGACGAATAGCTAGAGAATGCTCCATACACGAGATTGACCCCGACGATACCAAGCGCTGCCTGTTGTGAGGGGTTATCTTTGTCCAGCATACGCACATGTAGCAGGATCTGGTTTGCCTCACCATGCGGTTGCGTCTGGAACTTAACGCCCATCCAACCATGACTTTCATTCGTCCCCTTATAGTTGCGCGCCGCAACAGTGTCAGCAAAGACGAAGAAGTCCGTGTCTGCTCCACGCTTTTCATTGAGTCGCTCAACTATGAGCCTATATTCATAATCGAGCATGGTCTGCAGACGTTGGCGCGATACATACCGTGGCGAGGTACCATAAATGGCATCACTGACCGTCATGTCGTAGGCCGAGATACTTTTAGCAATCGTGCCCGCCGCGCCACCGACGTGGAAAAACCAGCGCACAACCTCTTGACCGGCACCAATCTCCGCAAAGGTGCCATATTTGCGCGCATTCAAGTTGATCTCAAGCGCCTTCTGCTGCGTACCGACATTTTCTCTGTCCATGGTGATGCCTCGCTGATAAAGATGAGGGAGCAGCAGTAGGCTAGCAACTTACGCGTCCGCTGCCATCCACTAATCGAGCTTACGTCGCGGCTTGCTGGTGGATCCCAATGACAATATAGTTAAAAGGCAGTTCTT
Organism: Chloroflexales bacterium; assembly: GCA_038223355.1. Lineage (GTDB taxonomy): Bacteria > Chloroflexota > Chloroflexia > Chloroflexales > Kallotenuaceae > JACDGP01. The sequence continues at coordinate 2,567 of JBBRHB010000172.1, read as the reverse complement.
TACCGCCCGCAGCATCGACAACGCGGCCTTCGGACTTGCGCCAGCGATAATCGGTCCACTTCAGGCTATCCGCGTCGGCCTGAGCAATGATATACGTGCCCTCGCGCAGCTTGCCAGTGGCTGTGTCGCCCACGATCTGGAGCCCCAGCAGGGGCTTGAAGGTGAGCGCACCCTTGCTACTGCTCAGGAAATGCTTGGCGATGCCGGTAACCAGGGTAGATACAACACCACTGACAACATTGGTGGTCGCAATGAGCTGGAGGCCCTTACCGAAGGCATCGCTCGTCATAGCTTGAATGAGGGCATCATCGCTGCTGCTGCTGGTATTGATGCAACTGATCCATAGGTAGAGCCCATCGCCGATCCGCAAATCGCGGAATATGGGCATCCCGCTCAACGCTGCAGCCTGCCCATCAACAGCCGGAAAGGCATAGCCAAAGGTGACATCCTGCTTGACTGGCTGACCGGTTTGCCCGTCGAATTTCGCGAGGTAGCCAACCGTAAAGGTGCAAAGGATCTGATGTGTGCCGAGACCGGGGTATTCCTGGACATAGAAGCGATCGAGACTCACTGTTAACTGCTTGCCCGCTAGGGCACCATCACCGGTGATCGTGGAGGCATGGACGATGGCACTATCGTCGTCCACAGCATTGCGGGGCACATAACCGACGATGGCCTCCTGAGTAGCGTACGGACGCGCCGCGAAGGGGTTAAGGTGTAACCCCAGTGTTAGTGGTTGCTCCGGCAGAGCTGCACCGCGTTCTTGGAGGGCGGCTGCCTGCTCCGCATCTGGCAGAGCACTGAAGGCCGGAATATTGGCAAACGGTTCGTTAGGTTGCACCACCGCTGGTTGAGTAGTCGCATCCGCATCTGCCATTGAGCACCTCCTCGTCGCAATTAATCCAGGAGCATCATAGCATGCGTACCAAAAGTAGCGCACCACCAACATAGGTACATTGGGGCGAAAGCCGCCTGGTATTCTAACTTAAAGAGCAAAGCAGGAGAGTGCGGCGATGAGTATAAGAAATAGGGAAATTACGGAGCTAGAGCGCGCGACGCCAGAAGACGACGGTACCGGCACGAATCAGGCTGGACATGATAAAGAGCGTCTGGTAATTGCTAATCGAGAGTCCGCCCAAAGCCCAATGTACGCCTGCCAGCGCATCCGCAATACCACCCCCTAGGCTGGAAGCGAGGAAAAATGCCAGACCTGTGCATGCTGCAAAGATCGCGAGATACGCACCGCGTGCCTCAACCGGTGCCTGTTCCATTAACCGATTCACTTGAGCCAGGTTGATGCCAGGCCACCAGATGCCGGATACCAGAGCGTTCAAATACAAAAACCAGAGCGAGGTCGGGGTGGCGAAGACCCAGCACCACGGCAGCAGAATGACACCCGCCATACAGCCGAGCAGCACGCGCCGGGGGCCAAAGCGATCAGCAAGTTGGCCCCACAGGGACAAAGTCAGTAAGCTTACTGCCCCGGTGATGACATCAAACATGGCCAGTTGCGTAAAGGGCAAATGCAAGACGGTGAGCGCATGGGCACTAAAGAACGGGACGGCTACACCGAGGGCAACGTTCCACACCATCGTTGCAATCATAAATTGCCGGAACGCACGATGGCGGAGTGGGCGACGGATGACCTCGGCAAGACGCAACCGCGTCACAGGTGGGAGCGCGGGCTCGGGCTGACGAGCAAGAAACAACGTCCCAATCGTAGCACAGACGACCGCAATGGCGAACAGGATGGCATAGCCGTTGGTTCCATGGCCAGAGGCACGCATGTGGTCAAGCCATTGGCCGGCACCATAGTTAGCGCCCATCGCCACCGCTGCCGCGAGGGTGCCGCGCGTGCTGAAATAGCGGCCCCGCAAGCGTGGTGGGACCAAATCTGTCATCCAGTTGGTCCATGCGTTGGTGCATATAGCCAGGAGGGCGTTGGAAACGAGCAACGTTAGAATGAGCAGCGACACCCGCTGGGTCGCTGAGAGCGGTAGATATGGGAGCAAGAGCAGAAGCAGCCACAGGGAGCGTCCCAGCGTACCAGCTACGGCCAGCGGTTTACGGGCACCTTGCCGTTCGATTAACCATGCTCCCACTAGCTGTAGGGGTTGGATCAAAAACGGCAGGGCTGCCACGACGCCCAGCGTCACATTGCCGGCCCCGAGCAGGAGCGCGAAGCCAGTCAGGAATGCGCCGCCGGTCAGGGTGACGTGAACCGTCGAGAACATGCCTTCGGCGATGGACAGTTTAAGAGCCCGCCGCACCACAGAAGGTTCCAGGGGACTATCGCTGGCAGAGATGTCGCGCGGGACAAGGTGAATTCGTGTCCGCGCACGGATAAGCATTTGCATATTCAAACAGCCGCAGAAACTGTCGTCTGCACATCGGTGTCAGGTACGCCAGCCTGAACGGTCGTCCTCCTTCAATTGAGATCGATGTGGTTGACGGGCCACAGTGCCCTGAGGAAGCCTCTGCCTACAGCTCTACGTTGAAACAGTATACTCTGAACATAGTACTGGCACATATCCGCTCTTCAACTGATATGTGCCTGACATTAGGAC
>JBBRHB010000171.1:0-8898 GCA_038223355.1 Chloroflexales bacterium | reverse complement strand
GTGGTCATTCGTGCGCTTCGATGAGGAGCGCGACCGGCCGCAGATCAGCCGGAACTTGTTACGACGGGTCGGTCAGTACGCCCGTCCTTATCGTCATTCCATTATCTTAATGCTCGGCGCGATCCTGCTCGGCTCGCTGCTCGGCCTGTTACCGCCGCTGTTATTACGCGACCTCATCGACCACGCCTTGCCGCAGAACGGTCATCCCGGCAATCTCGGACGGCTCAGTTTGTTGGCCATTGGCATGATCGTCTTGCCTTTACTCACCGGCCTGCTAGATGTTTTTCAGCGCAAGCATTCCTCACAGGTCGGCGAGGGGCTGATTTGCGACCTGCGCAGCTCGCTCTACGATCACATGCAACGGCTCGGGCTACGCTTTTTTACCAATACCAAAGCCGGCGAGCTGATCTCGCGCTTGAATAATGATGTGGTTGGTGCCCAGCGCGCCGTCACCGGAACCCTGGTTAGCATCATTACCAATATCGTTCTTTTATGTATCACGCTTGCCATCATGATCTCGCTGGAGTGGCGCTTAACTATCCTCGCCGTGCTCATTCTGCCGCTGTTTATTCTTCCCGCACGCCGCGTGGGCCGGACCCTACGAAATATTACACGCCAGCAACTCGAAGCCAACAGCGCCATGAATGCGATGATGAACGAGACGCTGAATGTGAGCGGTGCGCTATTGGTCAAGCTGTTTGGGCAACGCCAGGCGGAAGTTGAGAAGTTTACGGACCGCGCGCGTATTGTACGCGACCGTGGCATCGATCAGGCAGTTTTGTTCCGCTGGTTTTTCCTGGGCATTGGCCTGGCGTCGGCGATCGGCTCGGCGTTGGTCTTCTGGGCTGGCGGCACGTTAGCGATTCATGGCGGGCTCAGTGTCGGTACGTTGGTCGCCTTTACCGCTTACCTGACTCAGCTCTATAACCCCATCTCGGCGCTAACGAATGCGCGGGTTGATCTGGCGACCTCGCTGGTCTCGTTTGAGCGTGTCTTCGAGGTGCTCGATCTGCCGATTGAGATTCGCGAGCCGACCAATCCGGTCGTGTTGGAGCAGGTCAGTGGGCAGGTGCGCTTCGAGCACGTGGGCTTCTCATATTTCGAGATACCAGAGGGGGCAGCGATTGCGCTCTCGGAGCGGGATAGACCGCCGAACCCGGTAGCGGTTGATGATGGCGCACAAGCTGACGGGAGTAGTCCGCTCGTGCCTGTGTCACCGCGCTATTCGGCACTGGAGGACGTTAGTTTCGTGGTCGAGCCGGGTCAAATGGCGGCACTGGTTGGCCCAAGCGGCTCGGGCAAAACCACGATTACCTACTTGCTGCCACGGCTGTATGATGTCACGCGCGGTCAGATCATGATCGACGGCCATGACGTCCGCGAACTGCCGCTTGATACCTTAGCGCGCGAGATTGGCATGGTGACGCAGGAGACCTACCTGTTCCATGATACGATCGCGGCCAATTTGCGTTATGCCCGCCCGGACGCAAGTGATGCCGAGCTCGAAGCCGCCTGCCAGGCGGCCAATATTCATGACCTGATTATGCAGCTGCCGGAAGGCTATGCGACGGTAGTGGGTGAGCGCGGCTACCGCTTATCGGGGGGCGAAAAGCAGCGGCTGTCACTGGCCCGTGTAATCTTGAAAGACCCGCGTATCTTGGTGTTGGATGAAGCAACCTCGTCGCTCGATTCGAACTCCGAGCGCGCGATTCAGGTGGCTCTGGAGACAGTCATGCGCGGCCGTACGACGCTGGTGATCGCCCACCGTTTGTCTACGATCTTGCAAGCCGATACAATCTTGGTACTCGAACATGGCGTGCTGCGCGAACAAGGGACGCACGAAGCATTGCTCGCGGCCGGTGGGCTCTATGCCGAGCTATATACGACTCAATTCGCAGGCGAAGAGCAAAAAACCAATGCGGCGGTTTGAACTCGTAGGAAGGAGCAAACAAGGGTTGCGACGTAATCACTTACCATGGTTGGTAGCCCGCACACGTCGTTTTCATACGCTACACTCTCACGATGGAGACGTATCGTAAGCTACCTCAATGGTATACTTAGCCATCTTGATAGCTATCTAGAGGCGCTATGCCCTAACAGTACTCGATTGCCGAAGCGCGTCAGAACCTTGCTGCCATCGTGCATGAACTCGATGTACAACCGGTCATCGAACTCACCCGGCGCGGGGCACCCGTCGCCGTGCTCGTTTCCCTCGATAGCTGTCGTCGGCTCCAGCATGCGCGGCCCTCCTGCTGGGAGGCGTACTCGGCGTACCAGACGACGATTGATCCCGCCACTTTTGAGAATGCAGCTGATCCCTTCGACACGGTGCGTGATCCAGCGCCAGGCCGTGAAATTGAGCTATGAGTCTGTACTATCTGCTCGATACCAATGTCATCTCCGAGCCGCTGCGCCCGCAGCCTAATGCCCGCGTGCTCGTGCGCCTCCAGCAGCACGATGGTCAGCGGAGTTGCAAGCATTGAGAGTCGCATCCGAGATTGGCTAATCCGCTATGGGCGAACGCTACCTCTTTTGGTGAGGTGGCATGCGCCATGTACAATGTGGTGCGTCCGGCCAGTGTCGGTTCGTGTGCAGTGCGGAGATAGCAACGATGGATGATCCGATACCTCCGCCGGTGCGGCCCTGGCAAGTGCTTCTCTTAGGCGGGCCTTCTGCGACGGGAAAAACGTCGGCGAGTTATCGCTTGGCCCGGCATTTCGGAATTGGGATTACGGAGGTCGATGATTTTCAGGTTCTGCTTGAACGGATGACTACCCCGGAGCAACAACCCGCCCTGCATTTTTGGCGGACCCACCCGGCACCAGACCAACTGTCCGCCGAAGCGATCATGGAACAAGGTCTGCTCGTTGATCAAGTCATGGCCCACGGGCTCGAAGCGGTTATTGCCAATCATCTTGAGAGCCGGACACCGTTTGTGTTAGAGGGAGATTTTATCCAGCCGGCGCTTGCGGCGCAGCCGACATTTGCAGGACAGCCCAATGATGGGCAGGTGCGTGCGCTGTTCCTATATGAAGCGGATGAGCAACAACTCGTCGCGAACTTTTTGCAGCGAGAACCGGAAGCGGGTCCGCAGCCGAAACGCGCCAGGGTAAGTTGGCTCAAAGGACAATGGCTCAAACAAGAAGCGGAGCGCTATGGGCTTCCCTTGTTAGGGGCACGACCGTGGGACACACTCTTTGAGCGGATGTTGACCGCGCTCACGGCGATGTAACCTCGACGAGCAATTCTGCCGCCTAACGATGCCAGGTACCGGGCGGAAGCGCCGGCGATTCCTGATAGGCCCGACCTAGGCTCATGCGATTCCCGCCCATCTGATTCTTAGAAACGCGCGCCACACCAGAAACCAATGCTGTTTCGCCGTGGATTGATATTTGACTCACCGCTTGTCCAGGAAATCGAGCACGATACGGTTGAACTCCGCCGGTTGTTCCATGTTGGGTACGTGCGCAGTGCCGTGTATTACGACCTTTTGCACATGTGGGAGCTGGGCGGCGAGTAGGTCAGCGGTGCGTATGACATCAGGCTGATCCAGGTCGCCGACGATCACCAGGGCCGGCACCTTGATCTCGTCGAGGCGGCCAACGGCAGGCGGATCGAGCGATTCGTGTTGGCCTAGCCCCTCGGGCGATTTAAGGGCGATCAAGTTCATCTCCCGCACTTTATCGCGGATACGCGCATCAACTTGATCTGGTGCGCGCTGCGGACCATCGACCCAGATTTGCACCTCAAGCTCGGAGGCGCGCTCAAAGTCGCCGGCCTCGCAGGCAGTTTCTATCTCTTCGAACTGCTTGGGGGGCTCGCCCGTATACTCATAGCCGTTGACCCCGGCTGCAACGGGAATAAGCGCCGCTACGAGGTCGGGATGTTCGAGTGCCAGATCGATGACGGTGCTTCCACCCATCGAGCAGCCCATTAAATAGGCGCGCTCGACGCCAAGAAAGTGCAGCAACTCGTAGAGGTCGTTGCGGCTCGAATAGGGTCCTGCTACCATCGGCGTCTGGCCAAAGCCGCGCATGTCCCAGCGAATCACTTGATAATGAGGGGCAAAGGCCGTGACCTGATCATCCCACATGCGATGATCGGCAATGCCGGCATGCGTCAGCACGAGGGGATGACCCGAGCCCGTAACGTCGTACCAAATCTGCGCGCCGTTGATCGGAGCAAAGCCGCTCCGGGACTGTTGTGCTGTGGTCACTTATGTTCTCCTTATAGCTCTCGCTAGCGGTGAGGTGGCTCGTCTTGATTGTACAGCACTGATGCAATCACCTAGAACACGATGTATGTACGACGAGGCAAGCCATAGATAAAGGCGGCAAGCAGCAATAGCAGTATGCTCAAGAGTGGCGGGGTCAGGCGATGGGGAAAAGGTTTTTCTTCGATGGGGACGAGGCGCGGTATAAACAAAAGGTTCGCGGCCTGCGGAGTGACGCGATGTTGGCTTTCGGCTTCAGCAACCAACCGAGGCAACTGCGTACTCAGGTCAGCAGCTTCATTAATGCCGAGCAGGCTGAGTTGCTGGCGGATCATGGCACTGCGCGCCGGTGGAATAGTTGATCGCAAGGCGTATTTGCCATAGATAAAGTCGCTGTTCCACACGACGGCCTTTTGACTAAAGGGATGAAAGCTTTGCATGGTGACGGAACTCATGTAGATGCCGCCGAGAATACCCCAGCACAACATCAGTATTGCCAGCAGCCTAAAACGTGGATAGAGGTGGACCAGTTCTTCCAAAACCGAAGCAAAGAACAAGGCAATAAAGGTTGTTGGAAAAAACAGGAGATTAGCACGATCTACATTTAGGCCCGGCAAACAGGCCAAGATCGTGCATCCTAGCCAGATCACGGGCATACTGCGGGGTAAAACGGCGCGGAATACGAGCTTAGAGAAGAGCAGAAGTAAGGCGATAGCGAACCAACCATCAATCAAGATAGTACTGGTCGTATTAAAATGCGTCAGACCCAACAGATTCGGCGTTAAGATGATATGAAAAACCATGCCGACCAAGTAGGTCGAAGGAACGGGCGATTTTGGCACAACGGTGGCGCGGAAAATAAGGAAGGCTACACATAGTGCTCCCAGCAGCAGCGTGTAGCCGACGAGGGGTAGCAAGCTGCGGTCGCCCCGTTGCTTGGTGTAGACATAACCTAGTATAACCACAACCGGTACGACTGCTAACGTATCTTCGCGCGTCAGCAGACCGATCAGCATGACTGCGACTGATAGAGCCAAGAGCCACCAGCGGCGCGTATCAATCGCTTTCAACAAGCAGATGAGCGCCACACTAAACGTTAAGCCCTGAAAAATATGAATACCATCGGTGAGCCAGACATAGTGGCTGACGTTGTACTTCGAACTGATCGATAAGAGCCCCGCGAGGATCGACCAAAACCAGCCCAGCTTAAACGCGGCGGCGATCCAGCAGATCAGAGTCCAATAGAGCGCGTAGGTTGTGACAAGGAACAAGCGGTGTGCAACAACATTTTCACCGAAGAGTAGGTAGCGTGCGCCGTTGTACAAAACCATACATGGGCGTAGTCCCGCATTTTCAAAGCTATCGGGATCATAGGCGGCATGAAACGCGGACGCGATTTGCTGGGTAGAAAAGGAACGAATTAAGTGCAGATCGTCATAGACCATCGGGTAGTGCAACGCTTGCCAGACCAGGGTGGTGGTCAAAAGCAAAAAGACAGTAAAGGCTGCCGCCAGCCGGTAGCTGATGGTTGGTGCACGCCGCTTAAGCTGATACACTATAAACCTTCCTATGCAGCACGGCAGCGCATATATCGTGGCAGCCTATGAAGATGTTATATAAAGTATGGCATTGGATCGAGCGCGGGCTGTGGCTGGCGCTGCTGTTCCCGGGACTCGTTGGTGCTAGCGTACTCAGTCTCCGACTCTATCCTCGCACCGGTCGTGATTTCGTCATCGGTGCGCGGGGCGATGATACCATGCTACAGTTCGGTGGGTTCTATAATCCGGAAAGAACTGCTACAGGTACGCCATACCGCTGGAGTGCGGCAGCGAGCAATATTGGTATACGCAGCTTTTTTGCTCTGCCACCCACAGTGCTGAGCCTGACGCTGAGCGATATGACGGCTGCGACGGCGAAAGCACGGCCGGTCCAAGTAGCGGTCGATGGCGCGACACTATTGACGTTGCCGACAACCGTCGCCGCGCACCGGTTTGCACTGGTATTGCCGGCGAACGCGTTACAAGACGGCGTCGTTGATCTCGGCTTCACAAGCACTCCTGCCCACGTCGCTCCCGATCCGCGCGAGTTGGGTTTGCGGCTGGATGATCTCGCCCTGAACTGGTCGGATACGCCCTGGCGTTTGCCAAGCCGGCAAACGCTGGTCGTCCAAGGGGCACTAGCGGTCTTGGTCCTCGCCACTTTACGGCGTCTCGCCGTCCCCAAGGTCATCACCTTGATCGTTTGCAGCGGGTTCGTCGTGCTGCTGGGCTGGTTGGTTGGTCGTGAGCAATGGATGCCAACGAACTGGGAAACCACCGTGCTGGTCGGAGCCCTGGTCGTGTGCGTGGTAGCCTGGGGAGTGCCGGTCCTGCTGGGCTCGCGTTTCTTATCCGCTTCACAGTGAACTCTCAGCAAATTGGGGCATACTGTGTTTATCATGCTGTATGAGAGTGAGCCATCCAGTCAACAGCACGGTCAAGGTGGTGGTATGCTTAAGTATAAAAGCAGACTGGCTTGAAGCGGCCGGTTGCACTGCAGCTAGGCGTAGAGACCCCGAAGCTTCAGGGGTTGAACCGAGTATGAGCATACGATCTGATACGCGATCAGAGCGGTGGCGAGGACGCCTGCAACGTCTACGCACCCGTGCGCCAGATGTGATGCTCTTCGTTGCCGGCATAGTAGCGGCGCTCCTGGCACTCGTGTTGTATAGAGTACTCGTGCCCGCGCCCCAGCCACTGACAACACAGCAAGTTAATGACGCTGTCGCCCATGCCATGGCCTCGGCCACACCGCCGCCCGCCTTTTCCACACGTGTGTACCAGGCTATACGGCCTTCACTCGTGCTGGTCCAAACGGTGGGCCAGGAGCTGAATGGCAAGGTGGACCATGGCTTAGGGAGCGGGGTTGTCATTGATGACCGGGGTGATATCCTCACGAGCTTGCATGTCGTTACACAAACCAATGACATTGAAGTGACCTTTGCAGATGGTACGCAATCGAGTGCGCAGGTAACTGTTAAGCAACCCGAGCATGATATTGCCGTGTTGAGGGCGAGCCGGCCGCCGGCGCAACTCATCCCGGCCACCCTTGGGAATCCCCGGGCTGTGCAGGTGGGTGATGAGGCGCTGGTCGTTGGTAATCCATTTGGGCTGTACGGCTCTATGAGCGCGGGCGTCATCTCGGGTACGGGCCGTTCTTTTCAACCGCCGAATGGTGCTCGGCCGCTCCAGGGGTTATTTCAGATAGATGCGGCGGTGAATCCCGGCAATTCGGGCGGTCCGTTGCTTAATCGTGACGGCGAGGTCATCGGGATCGTGACCGGGCTCACAAATCCGGTCGATCAGAATTTCTTTGTCGGCATCGGCTTTGCGGTGCCAATTGATGTGGCGGGTGCGGCGGCGGGCTCACCGCCGGATTAAGCGAGCAGGAGATTATTGATGAGTCAGTTCACGAAGCCCGCTAACGGGACGCCGATGGAACGCGTGCTCTACGAAGTAAAAAAGGTGATCGTGGGGCAAGATCATCTGTTGGAGCGGCTGATCGTCGCACTGCTGGCGCGGGGCCACATCCTGGTCGAAGGCGTGCCCGGCTTGGCGAAGACGATGGCGATCAAGACCTTGGCCGATGTGATCGGCGGCGAGTTTAAGCGGATTCAGTTCACGCCCGATCTGGTGCCGGCCGATCCGATAGGCACCCGCATCTATAACCAAAAGACGGGGGAGTTTAATACGGCGCTCGGCCCGGTCTTCACGAACCTGTTGCTGGCCGATGAAATCAACCGGGCACCCGCTAAGGTGCAAAGTGCGCTGCTCGAGGTGATGCAAGAGCGGCAGGTGACCATTGGGCGTGAAACCTTTAAGGTACCGGTTCCTTTCCTCGTACTGGCGACGCAGAATCCGATCGAGACGGAAGGTACGTATCCTTTACCGGAAGCTCAAGTCGACCGCTTCATGCTCAAGGTGCTGGTCGGTTATCCAAGTGCTAACGAAGAATTCGTGATTGTCGAGCGCATGACCAGCGTGCTGCAAGCCGTACAACAGGTGCTATCTGCCGAGCAGTTGCTCCAGTTACAACAAGCGGTTGACCGAGTGTATGTGGACCCGGCGCTGATGGAGTATGCGGTGCGCATCGTGACGGCGACGCGGCAACCGAAAGAGGTCGGACTGGCAGAGTTGAGTCCCTATATCATGTTCGGTGCCAGTCCCCGTGCTTCGATCAATCTGATCCTTACGGCCCGGGCGCTGGCTTTCGTGCGCGGGCGCGATTATGCCCTGCCGCAAGATGTTCTGGATATGGCACTTGACGTGATGCGCCACCGGCTGGTGTTGTCTTACGAGGCGCTCTCTGACAATGTGAGCGGCGACGACCTGTTAGGAAAGATTTTCGAACGCCTGCCACTACCGGTGGTACCACTACATGAGCACAGCAACGTCCGCCTTAACGCCTGAGCGCATTCTGCAGCGCCTTGATTGGCAGGTCATCCGCCGACTGGATGGCTTACTGCAAGGCGATTATCGCAGCCTCTTTTATGGCTACGGCGTGGATTTTGCCGATCTGCGCGAATACCAACCCGAAGATGATATCCGTTATATTGACTGGAATGTCACGGCGCGGATGAATACGCCGTATGTGCGGCAGTACGTCGAAGATCGCGAAATCAGTGCGTGGTTTCTGCTTGATGTGAG
>JBBRHB010000170.1:0-8923 GCA_038223355.1 Chloroflexales bacterium | reverse complement strand
CGGAGCCAGTGCGCCGCCCGCAATCAGTAGATTACCGATCATCCGGTCGTATAAGGTTCGTTTACGTAAAAATATCCATGCCGAATAGATCGCGCCACCCGCCAACCCCAGCGTGCCATACACATTAAAGATCGGCGTAATCGAGCGGGCATTACTGGTCGTGCGCAGAATTGCCGAGCCATTCAACTCATGCGCAGGCAGTAGGCTTACGACGCCGATGATCGTGTCCCCGCGCACAATGAACACGGGCGTTCCCGTCACGTTAACCTGCGGTGCAGCTATGCCCAGGGCATCCAGCATTTGCTGCGTCCCGACGGCGACCCCATTGCGGCGCAACCCTTGATCGAGTCGTTCGGGATCCGTCGTCGGTGTGGTGGTGATCCCGGCTTTATCGGCTAGCGCCCGTGCCCACACATCACCCACTGAAATCGGCGACGGCGCAACTGCCGTACCCGCCAGCCGTAACGCCTCGCTGGCACTCGTCCCATTCAAGCCTTGGACTGCGCCAATGCGGTCACTCATGAAGGCCGGTTGCAACTCAGCTTGTCCAACCTCAAAGGCACCGTACAACGACAACACGCTCAGGGCAACCAGACCAATTTGCGGCCAGGGACGCTTACCCAGGAGCTGGATCGTACCTTGGCCGAGCCAAGCAGCCGTTAAGATGGCGCCGCACAGATAGTATATGCGGAACAGCAGTGGCTGCCAGCCAATCAACTGGAATACCGCCTCGGCTGCGGCACCCAGCCCAAAAGTGGCGATGCCGGTCGCCCACAGCAATAGATAAGGCCGGTGCTTGATGCGCCAGCGCGCCACAACCAGCGCAGCAAACGGCAGCGCCAGCACCGCCGTCACCAAGGGCAGAAGTGCAGGTAAACTCAGCATCCCCGTCCGTCACTGACCACTAAAATAAGATCGATGCCGCTTCGCGGCTAAGCTGCCGCAGCCGGTCAGAAACGTCCTTGCGGCCTGCGTCGTCCATTTCCTTGGTCAGCGTGTTCAGGCGCTTGACGAAGTCGGTATTGACCATGCTCATGTTTTGTCGCAGTACCTTGGTCGCCGCTTGAGGCGTTTCGGCCTGCAACAGCTGACCAATTAAGCGATCTTCGGGTGGCAGCGCCTCTTGAACAACCTCGACCGCCAACCGTTCGACCTCGCGTAACCGCTCAACCGCCTCCGCGTTACCGGCGCGCTCAGCCGCATCGATATTGGCCGCGACGACCAGCAGAAAAGCTTCGTTGAGCTCCTCGTGATGCTCAACCAGCGCCGGACGTAGCTCCGGCGCCTCTAAGACCTTGGTTAACGTCTCGGCGGCACCTTGAAACAGCGCTTGCGCATCGCGATCCATCTGCTCGGTTGTTTCGAGAATCTCGGTGCGTCGCGCCTCAAGCCGATCGGCCTCGGCCGCGTTACCGGCAGTTCGGGCAGCGTCAGCACGGGCAGTGAGCTCCTCAAAAAAGCCATATTCCAGGGCCGGACGATGCTCAGCGATCAACTGCGGCAAATCCTCGGTCTTAGCGACGAGTAGCGCATCCACAGCAGCTGTAACATCGGCGTCGCTCACCTCGCCGTTCTCTTCCATATTCATGCCGGTCAATGCCAGCAACTGGTCCCGCAGCGCCGTGAAGTGGTCTACCGAGGCCTGATCCCCATCCTGCTGCGCTCCATCAATATAGGCTGCTAGCGTCAAGAAGAACTCATAATCAATGGCCGCCTTTTGCTCCTCGACCAGCTTCTGCAATGCGGGTTGATCATCAGCCACTTGCAACAGGCGACCCAGCAGTTCGCTGCGCTTGCGCTGGGCTTCCATTGCCTCCTTCGGAATACCCTCACCTTCTAAGACGGTATCCAACAGCGAGTTCAATGTCAAAAAGCGGCGCGGGTTCAGCAGATAGCTGCGGGGCGCATTGGGCGGTAGCTCCTGCATGATCATTTGCGTAATCGCGCCCACGAACTGTTCTTGCTCCTGCGGCGAGGCCTGGACTTCAGCCGGAAACAGCGCAAACAAAAACTGTTTGGCCGGATCGTGGTACACCAAAGGTGTCGCGATCATGCCGCCGGTGCCACACTTTGGGCAGACGGCCACATTGACTTGGCCGGCCAAAAAGGCCGCCTTCAGGTCGGGCATCTGGCCAACATCAAGCATTTGGAACACCGGGGTTGGGTATTTCGTGCGGCATTGGGGACAGGTAATCTGCACGGTTTGTGGCGGCAGCATTGGCATGGTGTCGATACTCCGAGGAACAAACGCTCCTCAACAGACAGCGCCCACCAGTGTGAGCGCTGTACATAAAAACTTAACTACGTCCTGATTATTATACCACCAGCCCGTTTAGCAGTTGCCGTTCTGCACGAGTTTACAACGATGGAAGAGCAAGTCATTGAACTTTCCCGCAACCAGCACCGGGACCTGGATCTGCCGGCTGACCATACCGTTCCACACTAACCCTTCCTGGATTGGACGGGGCGGTAGCGACCATTGGACGATCAAGCCCAAGTTCCAGGCGACCAGCAACGCGCAGGCCGATCCGACCAGCGGGCGGGGCAGACGTAGTCCCTCAATGAGGCAGGCCAGACCAAGTGCAAACACCGGCGTTGCTTCGATCAAGCGCCGAAAGCCAAACGAACCCGTCAAGTGCCAGGTCGGTCCCAAGCTCCCATTAATATACACCTGCGCCACCAAGGCGACCAGCAGCATCACCGTTACGTTCCGATCACGACGCCAGAACCACCCCAATCCCACCACACCTAACAGCCAGACCGGCGTCCACAAAAACGCACCATGCTGCAGATCGATCAAGGTGTCAAAGAAATGCGGACTCCACCAACCGGCCTGCAGCTTACCAGCCACATGATTCGAGGGGCGGTACGCTCCGGTCAAGGCATGGTATGACAGGAACTGCGGCACGAGCACGATTGCCAGAATCAGGGCGAACAGTGCGTGCTGGAGCACAAGCTGTCGCACCCGGGGCCGATCATGCGTTCTCAATGCTTGCCAGTAGGCCACCACCGCATCCAAGGCTGGCAGGAGCAGCCATAAACCAAGCTGTTCGCGACAAAGTGCCATCAGGCCACCCAACACGGCCAGCACGACCCACTGCCGCGCCATTGGTGCCGGACGGCTGCGCAGCCAATACCAGATAAAGAGTGCCGTGACGAACAAGGCCGGCCCGTGTGACCATGGTGGCGACACATACGTATAAAACACAACTGGACTCGCCAGCATGCAGGCGAGCACCGCCCAGGTAGCAGCCCATACCCCGGTCCAGCGCCGGACGATCAGGTACGAGAACAATAAGCCCGCCAGACCGTACAACGTTGAGGCGATCGCCACGGCCTCCGTATAGGGCGAACTGAGACCATCCGCGCGCACGTGCAACCCCAGGCCGGCCATGATTTTGAGCGTGGCATGGGTCAGCAGAAAGGCCGGGCTCCATAAAACGGCCGTGCCGATCGGGGCCACGTTAATGGGCCTGCCGGTTACTGAATCACGTTTTTCGGGTACTAGCAACGCCTTGGCGACGCCTGCCCGGGGGTTTTGTTGGTCAAAGTAGGTGTACTCGGCGGTGAAATCGAGCGTGTGATGCAACAGGAAGGCGGGTAAGTAGGCGAAGTACTCCACCGAATCAACGGCATAGAAACGCCCCGTCCATAATGGCAGGCAGAGTACAAACACCGCCAGCAGGACGAGCAGACCGCGGTCAATATGTCGCAAGCGGAGCGTAACCATAGCGGCGCTATCTTAACGCAGAGGAACGCCGGACAGCGAATGTCCGGCGCTCCAGAACCTGAGTAGCTAGTGTGCGACGAGCGGCAAGAATTGAATTGTCCGTGAGGTGAAGGCCTGTGGCGTCACCGGCCCACTATTGATCACCGTCGAAGCGACGTTGCCGGCACCGTCAACGAAGCGCAGGTGAACATAGTAAGGCTTGCCCGGCGCCGGTGGCTGTGTCGTATTGGCGAAATACAGATTCCAATTCAGCGTACTACCGAGCACACCGGGGTTAACCGTGCCATACTGATCCCACGCCGGATCGCCCGAGTCGACCGTGGGCTGAGTAGTAACAAGCACCGACACGCCCCAGTACGGCTGCGTCCGGACTTGCTGGTAGATCGTATCAGTGGCCTGGATGGACGCGAGATTGAGCTGCGCGATATCGCTCGGCGGCGGGCCTGGTGTGGTCGGCACCGGATTGCTGCCGGCCGTGACGGTGGGTGGCGTGATGTCGTAGGTTATACTGGCCGGAATACCATTCGTCGTTATATTGCCGGCACCATCCCGCAGGAAAACCTTGAAATTAAAGGTTTGGCCATTGGTGACCGAAGGCGGTAGGTTGATGACCGGCGCTATATAGGTCAAGGTCTGCCAGCGTGGATCGGTCACGCTGCTTACCGTATCAGTCGGATGACCAAGGAAATAGCCGTTAAGGCCGCTGCACTCGCCGCTTGTCGCATCAATGTAGACAAAGGCATAGCGTTCCCGCGTAAAGCCAGGGTCGCCATAGTTTGTAACAACCGCTCCTGGGCCGACGTTCCCAACCGGCCGGGTATCGGAAGGCAGATGCGGGTTCACAGCAACTGCAGTCGCCTGTACACCGGCAATATAGGTCGTAGTAGCACTAACTGGCGATGAGGAGCCACCCGGGCCACTCAAGGTGGCAACCACGGTCACTGCTTGGCACGATGGCGCTGCCGGCAGGGCAAACGTTACAGTTTGACCACCCGACCCATCCGGGGCAAAGGCGCCACTACTCACCGTTTGCCCATTGACCGTCAGCGTGTACGACGTCGCTTGCCCACCGGTGGCTGTAATCCGCGCCGTAGCCGTTGGGCCAGAATATGGGTTGCCGTTGTTCAGCACCAGCGACCCGATAGCAGGCGGCCCCACCGTCACCGGCGTAGCCGTTATTGGCGGCGGAATAGTACCGCTGACCGTATCAAAGATATGCTGAATTTGGAAGCTCCCGCTCCATACGATCGAGAAGCGATTACTATATGGCCGCGCCGATACAAACAGGTTGCTCGGGGCCGAGTTTGATAACACCCGGGTTCCGCCCCAGTTCCCGCCTTCACGCGTGTCATACCAAAACAAGCCCTGGCCCGAATCACGGAAGGCTACGAATGGGATCCCATCCGATGTAGCGCCCACCGATGGTGCGAGATCGCTGCTACCGGCTTGCAGCGTGTGTTGATTGGTGCAGGGCTGGCCGAAGGTGCGCTGGCAGTACTGAATGACAAAGTTGGCACTGTATGCAATATGAACGCTGCCCCGGCCATCCGGTGCGATTGAGGCAAAATTGCCCGTCGAACTCAGGGTTTCAATACCACCAAAGGCCCCACCTGCCGGACGACTCCGGTAGAGGATGCCGTTATTCTGGTCCCAAACAACGTGAATATTGCCGTTGCTATCGGCCGCGACGTGCGGCCGGTTGGAGGCATTCGGCGAAAATGACTCTTGATCGGTACAGGAACCATTCTCGAACTGGCAGTATTGGACCGCAAAGTTCCCGTTCGCCACAATGTGGAAGCGATTGGACGGATCCGCCGATACCGATGATTGGATGCCGGGCATAATGGACGCCGGCGAGCCACTTGGTTGGCTTTGGCTCGAATTCCAGGTTTGCCCTTGCAGCGTACCACCGGAATTACTCCAAGTTGCCATGACAGTGCCATTCGGCGAGACCGCGATGCTTGGCGTGGAGTAGCCGTAGGTGCCAACGCTTGCAAGTTGAACGCTAGCACCGAAGCTGTAGCCTGAGCCGTTCCAGGTCCCTTTGACATAGCGCACGGTTCGTGAGCCACCGCTCCCGGCATCCCAGACGGCATGAAGATTACCCTGCGGATCTTGCGCGATCGTCGGGCTGAGATCTTGAGTACTATCATTAGAGATATTTTGTTGTGGGCCAAGCGTATCTGCCAGGGCGCTGGATAGCCAGAAGCCCGTGAGCATGGCCACTACGAGCAACGACAGCACAGTGGCGAGACCATGCTTAGACGTTACCGAGCGTTGAAAACGAGCGAACATGTACAACCTCTTTCTTTACCGGAGAACATGATTTCTACGTTCGAACAGCTGCAGACCTTGCTGGTCGATCACGATCTGCCAGTCAGGGCTCTGCCGAATTGCGTCAAGCTGTGCGTGGCTTGATGGATCATCAAATGATGTTGACGCCACGTCGGCGGCAATATAGTCGAGCTGACCCAGGACCGATTGATCGGCCAACGGATAGTAATACAAATAGCGCCTTAATAAGTGTGGTGCGAGACGACTACTTGCTGCCACGCGCGTCTCCGGCGGAATACGCGCGACAATCGCCTGCTCTACCTGCAGACGGGCCGGCGGTTCGTGATGGCGTAGCAGTGACACGACCGGGTTAGGCGTTACCAGCTGGGCGAGGACCAAACAGCCGCCCACTATCCCGATGAGCGACACAGGATGCTTTGCCAGACTAGGAAAGCGGTGTTGTAGCTGACGAAGCGCGAAGATCGTTGCTGCCACCAAAGGCCCAACCAGCAACGCCGAATACCAGTAGCGCACGTTCGATAACTCAGCTTTCGTCGCTAGGAGGTTGAGTCCCAAGATCGGCAGCATGAACACGAGCTGCCGCGGAGCCAACAGCGGTAAGCCCGCCGCAGGCAACAGCAGAAGCAAGAGATAGGTCACTTTGGACCAGCGAAAGGTCGTTGTAAACGTATAGAGTGGACGTGTTACGACCGTCTTGAGCACTTCGCCCATCGAGTGGCCGAGCGGTTGAAAGTACTCGTAAACATACGAAACTGGCTGCCCCTGATTCACCAGGGGCACGAACACAAAGTTGCCAACGAAGAAGTAGCCCAACCCCAGGACGAGCGGAACGATGATCCACCATCTTGAGCGCCGGTAGAAGCAGGCATAAATTCCGAAGCAACTGGCCATAAGCGCCGCTTCTAAGCGGCAGATCACAAACAGAACCAAGAAGGGCAGGAACAGCCGCCAGCGCTCGCTGTGAAAAGCCCAGAGCGCCCACAAGAAGAAACACAGCCCAAATGAGCGCTCGCGGAACGCATCCAAGTTGGTATATTGCACGGTGGGGTACGCAAGGTACACGAACACCATGAGCAATGCGAGCAGAGGTATAAGTCCAACCTTGCGCGCCAAAAGCCAGACTGCCGGCGCACCAAAGGCCAGCGCCAACGACTGCAGCACAAACAAAGTATAGACCGTGGGGAAGAGAGCATAGATTGGCACCACCAGGAGCTCGATCAGGTAGGGGTCATACCCGAAGAGCCGTGAGGGATGGACGAAGCTGGTCACTTCGAAGATGCGTCCATGGACGGTATTCCAGATCGCCTGTTCATGGAGGACCAGATCGTTGCCTTGGCCAAACCAACGGTACTTTGCGGCTGAGGTGAACGAGAAAACGAGGGCATAAAGCACAACAGCAACAACGACCATGCGGCGACCAGTTACAGCCGACAGGTTGAAGCGTGGTTGGTGGGCAATGGACTGAACGTTAATGCTGACGATCCCTTTATGCCGGTCTACCGTAGAGCCCAATCAGGCTTCCATCCCCATTGGAGGAGCAACTTCTTAGGTACTACCGAGCTGCTTGCGGGCGCTAGCTACGATGTACTATACCATCGCTATGATATGTTCTACGTTAGATAGAAGACGGCCTACTGCTTGTTCCTGTTTACCCCAGGTTCTGCGCAGCAAAAAATAGCACATCTGCCACACTACGTCAACAAGACCAAACTGATAGTCCTATGATAAGCCCGGAGAGCAGATTAAAGACAGGCACGCCGGACGATGATCGTCCGGCGTGCAGCGTTGCGAGAAAGCGACTAGTGCGTAATCAGCGGGACAAATAGCGTCTTCAAGGAGCTAAACGCTAGCGGGGTAACGCCGGTACTATTGACGACCGATGATGACACATTCCCGGCGCCATCAACGAAACGCAGGTGGACATAGTAGCTCTTACCCGGCACGGTCGGCTGCACACTATTGGCAAAGTACAGGTTCCAGTCCAGGCTAGCGCCCAACACACCTTGATTGACGACGCCAGCTTGCGTCCAACGAGGATCAGCGCCGTCGATCGTCGGCTGGTCGGTCACCACAATCGAAACGCCCCAATACGCTTTGCCTGTCATCTGCTGGTAGGTTGTATCGCTAACCTGCACTCCAGTAAGATCAAGATGCGCAACGTCATTGCCTGCACCGCTCCCCGTAGCCGGAACGCTGCTACCGCTGACGTTTGGCACCGTTGTATCATAGCTTACGCTTGCATCTTGACCGCTACCCATCACATTTCCGGCGGCATCGCGTAGAAAAACTTTAAAGGAATAACTCTGACCATCCTGGATCGCGGGCGGTATATTGATAACTCCGGCAGTACCGGCCTGAAATGGCACCCAACGTGCATCGGTCGGGCTCGAAACACTGTCGCTCGCGGCCCCAATAAAGTAGCCATTAATACCACTACATTCTCCCGGCAGGGGATCGATATAGAGGAGCGCCAGCGGTTCGTTGGTAAACTGCTTGTCGCCATAGCTCAACGTCATCGCCAACGGCTGCGTCCCGCCGATGGGCCGATTATTAGAGGCCAAGTTCGGATTCATAGAGGTCGCAGTGGCTTGGACATCACCGTCATACGTGATGCTCGCACTGAAAGATGCCGTACCCCCGGGACCGGTGAGCGTGCCAGTAACGGTTGTTGCCTGGCAGCTAGACGTAGCAGGCAGGCTGACGGAGATAGTTTGCCCACCCGCGCCGTCCGGGCTCCACTGACCGTTCATGGTCTGCGCGCCGACGCTCAAGGCATATGTTGTAGCCGGGCCTCCACTATTTGTTATGCGAGCACTTACAGTTGAACTATTCGCGTAGGCCTTGCCGCTATTCAAGGTCAGCGTACCATGCGGTGCTGGATTCGGCGGGGGGGTTGGC
>JBBRHB010000169.1:0-8978 GCA_038223355.1 Chloroflexales bacterium | reverse complement strand
ATTATAGCAAATGGCTACGTATGGGATGGAGCAATGGAATTCCGTATGTCAAAACTTGTCATTTTTCTCGATGATGGCGGCGTGATGAACGATAACAGCCGCCGCGGCCCGCAGTGGCAGCAACTTGTTGGTGAGTTCTTCACGCCCATACTTGGTGCGACCCCTGCGGCCTGGGCCTCTGCTAACCGCGTTATTGCAACGCAGATGTTTGAGCCGGATGCTTGGTCTGCACGGCTTCAATCTGCGGCCGATTATGTCACGTTTGAGCGTACGGTGCTGATCGAGTGGTTGCACGACATGTGTGCCTACACCGGTGTCAGTGCACCGACCGAGGACGAAAGTCTCGATTTGGCGCGCCGTGCTTATGCATGGGTCACATGCCGCGTTCAGTGTGCCTATCCGGGGGCCATCGCTGCTATTCGCCAACTGCACGCCGCAGGCTATACCCTCCACACCGCATCCGGAGAATCCTCACTTGACCTCCATGGCTACCTCACGGCAATGGGAGTACGGGAATGTTTTGACCGGCTCTATGGGCCGGACCTCATCGCGACTTTCAAGCCAACGACGGCATCGGATGGCGCGTGGGGATCAATGTTCTACTCCCGCTTGCTGGCGGATGCTGATGTTGCGCCAAATGAAGCATTAGTGGTTGATGACAACGCGGCATCACTCAAATGGGCTGCACAGACAGGTGCGCAAACGCTACTCGTTAGACCAAAGATCGGTCCCGATATTGAGATGGCACGCATCGGAAGCTTAGCTGAGCTCCCGGCGTGGCTCGAACGGATGGAGTGAGACACGATAGCATCTGCTCCACACTATGCACATGAAACACTTGATAAACAGGCAGAGCCGGTTGTCGATACCGACTGACTCACGTTGCCAGACCACTGGATCGCAGCGTGGGCGAATGCATGATCAACGTGCCGATATCGGTTTCTGTCACCATCTTAACGTCGCTCTGCTAGTTGTATCGCCCCGTGTGCTGTTGAAGCACATTGTACCGGAGTTGTCGATTGGTGGGAGCGGTGGTATTCTCGATTTCCTTGTTATATACGAGACTCGAGGCTGCGAGGAGGTTCATAACCGCCATGCCAGAAATTTCCGTCGGATGTGGTCAAATCACATGGATCAGGTTTACGGCGCAGGGTGCACAATGGCAGGTTCCGGAGGAGCAGGTGCTAGCGGAGATTGCACAGGCCGGATATCAGGGTGCCCCGGCAAGTCCTGAGGAAGGACGGACGGCAGCCGAGGTGCGAGCGCTGTATGGGCAGTATGGGTTGCGACCGGCTCCCGGCTATATCGGTCCGGGCTTCTGGAAGCCGGAGCGTCAGGCTGCTTTGTTGGAAGAGGCCCGCCGGCATGCAAACTTCGCGGTAGAGGTGGGCTGCACGGAGTTGTACGTCGCTCCCGGCGGCTTCGATTATGTGGCGCACAGCGGCAAGACGCGGCGAGAGGTGGCGGGACACGTTGGCCCTGACGATAGTCTCAGCGATGACGAGTACAAGTGGTTCGCCGACACACTCAATCAGTTTGCGGCGCTCACCTTACAGGAAGGCGTGCGGAGCTGCTTTCATAATCATGTGGGCACGGTGATTGAGACCGAGGAGGAGATTACACGCTTGCTCAGCCTGTGTGATCCCGAGGTCATTTTCCTGGGGCCCGATACGGGACATCTGGCCTGGGCCGGAGCGGATCCTGTTGCGTTTTGCCGTAAGCATGCGTCCCGGATCAAGACGATCCACCTCAAAGATATTGACGCTACTGTGCGCGAGCGGGGCCGGGCCGCCGGTTGGGATTACGGCACGTTCTCAGATAATGGCATCTTTGTCGAACTCGGGGAAGGCTGCGTCGACCTGGCAGCGATCATCACGAGCCTACGGGAGGCAGGCTTCGCCGGCTGGCTGATTGCCGAAACCGACGTGACACAGAAGCCGACGGCGCTCGAAAGCGCGGTGCTCAGCCGCACCTACCTCCGAAGCATTGGCATCTAGCGAGCGTAAATTAAACGTCCAAGATATAGCGCGCCGCAGGGCTGAGGCGCGCATTGGTATCAGCTTTAATATAGGCTTGTTGGTCGAGCTGCTGCGGTTGGTCGCGCCGGCAGAAATACGAGTGCAACGCCCGTCGTGGCTGAGTAGTGGTATTCAAGGTGCCGCCGTGCCAGGTATGTGAGTTAAAGATGACAACCGTTCCAGCAGGTGCAGTGAGCTTTATTTCGTCCGGGTGTTGAGCGCTCGGATCGGTCATCGCGTCCTTCGGCACTTGCCCACTGCGGTGACTGCCGGGCACCACGCGCGTAGAGCCATTCGACTCCGTAAAGTCATCCAACAGCCAAATCGAGTTGCAAACAAAAAAGTCGTCAGCTGCGACCGGCCCTTTCCAATCGACATGGAGGGCTTGCAACCCTTGGCCGGGCAGCGCAAAGCGCGCATTGAGCGACGACAGCTTGAAAGGGTCCGTGAGAACATGCGCGATAGCTGCCAGCACCCGCGACTGCGTGAAGCAGACCTCGAAGAGTGTGCCCTTGTTGACCAAATCGCTCAAGCGCTGAGTGCCAGCCTCTTGATGAACTTCCTTGCCGGCATCGTCGCCTTCCGCTGCAAGCAACTCGTCGAGGCGCGCCCGGATTGCTTCAACTCGAGCCATGGTCAGGATACCGGGCAGGGGTAGAAATCCATCATTGTCCAGCGCTGTCCGTTCTGCTGCTGTAAGCAAATCGTCATTGACACCGAGTTCAGCGAGTGCAGTTTGCATATTCATGTGTGGCGCTTCCTTATACCGGCTCGGCACTCTTTTGAGCCAGAGCCGTGTTGATCGGATACCGGAGGGAGAAGAGAAAGCCGACGATCACATTTAAAATATTGAGCAGCAGCAGCAGGGCCGAGAGCGACAATGCTACGGGGCTGATTGTTTGGGTCGAGACATGGCGGATTGCGGCCAAACCGACGATCATGGCAGCGTCCCGCGTGCCAACACCACCCGGTGACAGCGTACCGACGAGCGCAACGATCGCGATCAGCGCAACGAATGGACCTATCGGCACCGGACGGTCAAGCGCCAGGAATAGCAGGTACGTACGAAAAAACGTCAGCCCGAGCCCCAAGGCCGAGACCAGCCCGATCACCACCAGTTGGCGAGGGGTTAAGTGCAGCCCCGTCGTCCCTGATAGGCGCTCACGGAGCGTCGCCGGCAACACCGGCAACAGCATCCTCCCCCAAAGCAACGCTCGCAGACGGCGCGATCCGGCGAGGAGCAGGCCCAGGATCACGACACTTAGGACCCCCACCACAACGACCACATTCAGCAGTTTGCCCCCGGGCAGAACATCCCAAAAGAAGTACAACCCCGAGGCTGCTAACGCACCCATGATCAGTAGATCGAACAGCCGGTCAACCACGACGCTGGCGAGACCGGCACTAAGAGGATAGCCACGCCGGCGCATATACCAGGCTTTCACGGCGTCACCGCTCTGGCCCGGCGTTACCACTCCCAGGAAGATGCCGATGCTATAGAGGGCGGTCGCCTCACGCAACGGGATGGACATCTTCCAGGCGCGCAGGATCAGGAGCCAGCGCCAGCCTTTGAGCACGAGGAAAGGAATAACCAATAGGCAAGACAAGCCAAAGAGCCACGGATTGGTGCTGAGCAAGGCAAGCCATAAGGCGCGGAGATCGGTTTTGGCCAGAACATAGATCAGGATAGCAGGGCCAAGTAGGTTCAGGAACCAGCGTAGGACAGGTCGAAGACGGCTCATCGCTCGCGTCTACCCACGAGGCCGAGGGCCACGATTTGTTCGGCCAGCAAGCCGAACATCCATACCACAATCGCGCCCACAAAGAACATAACCGTTGAGGCCGGAATATGCAGCCAACGACCACTAGCCACAGCACCCCAGAGATACGAGACGACACTCAAAGCCCATAGCAGCAAGCCCACCGGAAAAGCAATGCGTAAAGGCGAGAAGAGCATCACGATTTTGAGGATAATCATGATGAACTTCACGCCATTCTGGATCAGCTTTTGCCGGCTCCGGCCGCCAGTACGCTTTAGCGCTGCAATAGGTACAAATTTGACCGAGTAGCCGGCCTTAGCGAACGACATGAGTGAAGTGGTAGGCCACGAATAGCCGTTGGGTAGCAAATGGACAAACTCGCGAATCACATCCGCCCGCATCGCCCGAAAACCACAGGTCAGATCGGCGAGCGGTCGGCTTACAACATACGATGCAAAGCGTGCTAACAGCCAATTGCCCAACATGCGAAAGGCCGACGCATGCGAGTCGCGGTGCCGCTCGCCGACGACCATATCATAGGCGGTCATGTGTTCGAGCAACCGTGGAATATCGGCGGGATCGTGCTGGCCATCGGAGTCGATGATCATGATCACCTCACCGGTAGCATTACGAATCGCGGTCTTAACAGCGGCCCCATTCCCTTTATTATAGGGTTGGCTGATCACCCGTGCACCGGCGGCGGCCGCTACCGCAGCCGTATCATCGGTCGAGGCATCGTTGATCACCAAGATTTCAGCTTGGGGACAAACCGATTGAATACGCTGAATGACGGAGACGATGCCGTGCGCCTCGTTATAGGCTGGCATCGCAATCGTGACCGTAAATGGCCACTGGTCGAGCGAGGCGACATGCACATCGTCCGCTGCATGCAGATCATACATTGTTTTTCCGAGAGGGTCGCGAGTCGACCGAGTTCAGGAGAGCATACCAGAGGGCACAAGGATCGGCAAGCAAAGCGTTGAATATGGTAGTATGGAGGGATGGAGCATACATCAGCGACTGGGCCGCACCGTCCGCGAATAGCCATTTTGCTGTTCCCGGATGTCGAGGTGCTGGATTGGGCAGGACCCTATGAAGTGCTGACGGGAGCCAAAGACAGTGGCGGCAATTATTGCTGCCAGGTGATCACCGTGGCACAGCAGGCCGAGGTGTTGTGCCACGGGGGCGTGCGCATCAAGCCGGAAATCCGCTATGAACTCTGCCCATCACTTGATGCGTTGATTGTGCCGGGGGGTCCGGGCGCCCGGGGCAGTGGCAATCAGGACACGCTGTTACGATTCATTCGCGAACAGCAGCGGCAATCCAAGATCGTGGCCTCAGTATGCACCGGCGCATTCTTGCTGGCGCGGGCCGGTTTGCTTGAGGGGCACAAGGCAACGACCCATCATCAGCGCAGGGAGCAGTTCCGAGCAGAGTTTCCGGGCATCGAGCTGGTTGAGGAGAAGGTCGTTGATGAGGGAGCGATCATCACGGCAGCGGGAGTCAGTTCCGGTATTGATCTGGCGCTCTATCTCCTCGAGCGCTGGTTTGGAGCTGAAGTTCGGCGGCAAGAGGCGCAGCGCCTCGAAGGACCGTGGAGCTAACTGCGACTATGCGCTTAACGTTGCTCGGCACCGGCACGTCGATGGGAGTACCCGTCATTGGCTGCGACTGTGCAGTTTGTACCTCGCCTGATCCACATAATCAGCGTATGCGCACGGCGGCGCTGTTAGAAGCCCGGGGCACAACGATTTTGATCGATGTTGGCCCTGATATGCGTATGCAGGTACTGAGGCAGCACGTTACCTACCTGGATGCCGTTTTGCTGACCCACGGCCATGCCGATCATGTCGGCGGCATCGACGACCTGCGGCCCTTTACGATGCACAGCCGGATTGCTGCGCGGCGCAAGGGCCCACTGCCGATCTATGGCGATGCGGCCACCATTGCGCGGGTGCACCACCAATTCGATTATGCCTTCGATCCAGCGCCGTCGCTCTCCACTCGTCCGTCGCTAGCCACGCATGTACTTGATGGCCCATTTCGGATCAACGACCTCGACATCATCCCGTTTACCGTCAACCACGGACCCAATCCGATCACCGGCTATCGTTTCGGTCGATGTGGCTATATCACCGATGGCAAAACGTTGCCCCCGGCAACGATGCAGCTGCTGCAAGGCCTCGATCTGCTGGTCATCAATGCCTTGCGCTTCACCGACCATCCGTTGCACTTCACGGTGGATGAAGCTATCGCGGTGGTTGAGGAACTGCAGCCGCGTCAAGCGCTCTTCGTCCATATGACCCATGACTTCGACCACGCGACCGTCAACGCACAGCTGCCACCACATATTCAATTAGGCTATGATGGGCAAGTTGTCGAGGTCGCCGACGACTGAGCTTGCCGCGCCGGCCTACCACGTATCAAGCCCCTTCAGCCACGGGCACCCGCGATGAACGTTGCCATTGATGCGCGTCTCCTGGCATACCGGGTTGGTGGCATTGCCCAGTATACACAACAATTACTCCAAGCCTTAGCTGCGGTCGCACCCGATGATACCTTCACAATCCTTGAGCACCGCAAGCAGCATGAGCCAGTTGCCCTTGGCGCGAACATACAGCGGCACCGCCTGTTGACTCCGCCCCATAATCGTTGGGAGCAATGGAGTCTGCCACTAGAATTACTCCGCGTACGGGCCGACGTGGTGCATGCTCCTGACTTTATTCCGCCGCTGCATGTGCGTAAGCCACTCATCATCACGGTTCACGATCTCGCCTTTATACGCTATCCCGCGATTCTAGATGCTGCAGCCCGACGCTTTTATGCTCAAATTGGCGCGGCAACCCAGCGCGCCGACGCGATTATTGCCGTTTCGCAGAGCACCAAGCGTGATTTAATAGAACTGCTGGAGGTGCCGGCGGAGCGCATCGACGTCGTCTATGAGGCAGCAGCGGCACAGTTCAGGCCGCTTGATCTAGCACCCGATGCAACTAAAACTTTTAACGGTCACACGCTCCAGGTGGGCAGCTTCGCCCTGTTCGTAGGCACGCTCGAACCACGCAAAAACTTGCCGACATTGCTTGACGCCCTGGCACGCTGTCGTGATCGATCACCGGCAGCGACACCCAAGCTGGTCATCGCCGGAGCACGGGGCTGGTTGGACGAGCCGATTATGGCACAAGTCAAGCACAACAAGCTAGGCGACCACGTACACTTTATCGGCGTAGTCGATCAACAGCAACTGACCTGGCTGTACAATGCCTGCCGCTTTTATGTCAACCCCGAGATCTACAGCGGCTTCGGGTTGCCCATTCTAGAAGCCATGCAATGTGGTGCAGCGGTCGTTGCGGCAGATACCTCAGCCCTGCCTGAAGTCGTGGGCGAGGCCGGTCTCCTCGTACCGCCCCTCGATATCGAGGTATGGGCAGATGTTTTAGACCGTTTATGGCAAGACGAGGCCCTGCGCAACGACTTACAGACGCGCGGCTTCGCGCAGGCCAAACGTTTTACCTGGCAGCAAGCTGCCGAAGAGACGATGGCGATTTACCGGCGGTTCAGGCCGTAGCGCCGTATTACTGAGAGGGCTTTATGCTAGTTCGGAAACGCAAGAGCGCTAAATCGTCTGATTGTGGCCGGGGTAGAGCTGAGGAGGGCCGTTTTGTGATGGGACGCTCGCCCTCTTTTGCTTGAGATTATATCTCCTACCTCATCCTCGCTCATGTAGGACACGAGCTCCTCCTCGAGCGAGGTGGAACGAAGCTTGCTCGGTAGCTGTCTCGATGGGGAATGAAGGAGGAGCATCATGGAATATCGCCAGCTCGGACGGTCGGGGTTACGGGTTTCGGCGCTCGCGCTGGGGACCATGACCTTCGGCGGACGCGGTGGCTTCGCCGCCTCGGGCGCGACGACGAGCGCGGGTGCTAGCCACCAGCTTGACCTGGCCCTCGACGCGGGCGTTAACTTGATCGACACGGCCGACGTATATTCGGCAGGACTGTCCGAAGAGATTGTGGGCCAGGCAATCGCCGGACGGCGCGAACGGTTGATTATTGCGACCAAGGCACGCTTTCCGATGGGCGACGGTCCCAACGACGCGGGCCTGTCGCGCCACCACTTAATCAAGGCGTGCGAGGCGAGCTTGCGCCGGTTGGGCACCGAGTATATTGATCTGTACCAAGTGCATGAATGGGATGGGCAAACGCCGCTTGAGGAGACGCTTGAAACGCTCGACACGCTGGTAAGGTCGGGCAAGGTGCGTTATATTGGCTGCTCGAATTACGCCGGCTGGCAGTTGCTCAAGGCGCTGGGCACAGCCGAGCGGTACGGCTACCAACGCTTTGTCAGCCAGCAGATTTATTATTCGCTCCAGGCGCGTGATGCCGAGTATGAGTTGATTCCGGCGGCGCTTGATCAGGGGCTGGGGGTGCTGGTTTGGAGCCCGCTGGCCGGTGGACTGCTGAGCGGCAAGTATCGCCGTGGGGAGGATGCGCCGGAGGGGACACGTCGCCTTGCGGGGTGGAATGAGCCGCCCGTGCGGGACGAGGAGAAACTGTACGACACGGTCGATGAGCTGGTCGCGATTGCGAAGGAGCGTGGGGTCTCGCCGGCGCAGGTTGCCCTGGCGTGGCTGCTACGCAAGCCGGCAATCACGTCGGCGGTGGTCGGGGCACGTACCAATGAACAACTTGCGGACAACCTGCGGGCAGCTGAGCTGGGGCTGAGCGACGACGAGGTGGCCCGGCTGGACAGGGTGAGTGCACCGCCGCTGCTGTATCCCTACTGGCACCAAGCCAATACGGCGGCCGATCGCCTTGGTGCGCCCGATCTGGCACTGCTGGGGCCGCATGTGCGCCGGTAGTCACCGAATGAATTGGGAAGCAACAGCATCGAGAACGATGATTGCCGATGCTGTTGCTGGTTGCCGCAGCCCCGGCTACATCCGGCCGGCCGGACGCCCCTGGCCGGACTCAACGTAGTCGTGAAGGCTCGCGAGGTATTGTATCCAGCCCGCTCGGCAGTTGGAAAAGCACTCCAGGTGCGGGGTCAGCCCGTGGTGGCGGAAGTGCACCTCGCACCCCCCGTTGTCACGCGGCGTGAGTTCGAAGCTTGGCGTGGTACCGACCCAGTCCGGCTCGAGCTCCAGCGGTGACGCGAGAACCGTCCATCGAACGGCTGACGCGCGCTGGGCCTTGTCGACGTG
>JBBRHB010000168.1:0-9054 GCA_038223355.1 Chloroflexales bacterium | reverse complement strand
GTGATCGGCGTGACCGGGAGGTAGGGAGCATGCTCGACCGCCGGGGCATCAGTCAACATGAAGGGATCGATCGTCTGCTCCGTAACCACGGCCTCTACCGGGGCCACCTCACCTTTCAGAAAGTCGCTCAGCGACGGCAGGGCACCCCACACTGCGGTGGCCGGTGTGACATTCGCAGCGCCGGTCAAGGACGGCTGATCAGGAACGTGCTCACCCGGCAATACGCCGGTACCAATCGAGCGCAACTTGGCGAACATCGACCGCTCGGTCAACTCTTTGGCGCGCTGCTTGAACTGCTCACTCAGCTCTTTGCCCCAGCGCTTGCCTGAAAGAAATGAGGCTAGCATGCCATAGAGCGAGGCTGCCCGCGACATCTCACCCAACTCACTATAACATTCTGCGGCAGCCTCGTACATGGTCACGAGATCATCTGCCTCGGCCCGGCTTATGGTTTCCAGATCTACGAGCCGGATCGTTACCTCAAATTGCTCGGCGGCCGCTCGTGTTGCACCGCTCGCGCGTAACGACTGGCCCAAGGCAAACGAGGCCGACAAAGCATACTCATCGTTGGGCTTGACCCGCCGCAAGAGTTCGACCGCCCGCTCATGCTCGCCCAGCTCGGCATACACCAGTCCGAGGTTGTAAAAGACGTCGTTGCGCTCGGCACCTTGTGCGAGCAACTGCTCGTAACTGCTGCGCGCTGCGGTGAATTCACCGGCAGCCTGCTGTTGAACCGCTGTGGCAACCAGCTGATCGGTCACCGAGACTGGGTTTTGCAAGATACCGGTACCACGACGTAAGCCACCAGTGCCGCGCAGATGATCACTGCCCCGCCGCAACGAGCCGGTCGTGCCACGCGCTTTTTCGCTCTTGACCACGGCGGGGATAGCCTCGGTAGTTGCCGGAGCGACGGTCGCCATCACTTCAACCAGCCGGACACGTAGTAACTGGGCGGAGCGGTTCGTACCATCCAAAGCGGTGGCCTCGTCCAGCGCTTCGCCGGCACCCGCGTGATCACCATGTGCCATACGCCCCTGCGCGATGGTCACACAGTGCTCGGCGGCAGCCCGTGACTCACCCATCTCCACCAATACTTCGGCCAATCGAATCCGCACATCTTCACGCTCCGGTTGCATGCGTACGACTTCTTCGAAGGCTTCAACGGCATCGGGTAAGCGGCGTTGCCCGAGCGCTTGTTCGGCAATGGTGAGCAGCACAATCACGGCACGATCAAACTGCTGGTTGCCTTCATAGGCGCGGGCCAAGTAGGCCAGCGTCGACGGATCATCCCCGCGGCGTTGGCGCAGCTCTTCCAATAACTGCGCCGCCGCAGCATATTTGCCGGTATGGTATAGGCTGATGGCTAGGCAACTCCGGGCCTCAACATCAGAAGGAAACTCCTGCACAGCGCGCAGGACATCCCGAAAGGCTTGCGGCCAATCCTCAAGCTGGGCCGCATGATGATAACCTTCCATGGCTCGGTCGAAAACGGGGCGGTTGCCTGGCATTTAGGCTCTCCTGGGCAAGCTGCATGTTATGAACACATGCGGTCGTAGATCGCAGTGTACTCCTTGCCTCGCCCTACCGACACGGTACTCACCTCCTATGTGCAGTGCCCCAACTGCACAGGTCCCGGCGACACCCGGTGCGGCTGCGGAGCATGG
The DNA here is from genome assembly GCA_038223355.1 of Chloroflexales bacterium. GTDB lineage: Bacteria > Chloroflexota > Chloroflexia > Chloroflexales > Kallotenuaceae > JACDGP01. The sequence continues at coordinate 7,390 of JBBRHB010000168.1, read as the reverse complement.
TAGAATTAATCAATCATGGAAGGAAGCGCATGGGACGTCGTCTACAAATAGTTATCCTGCCGGTGTTGATCATCCCGGCACTGTTACTGGTGGGGCTCGTGACGGCCAATGTGTTGCGCCAAAGCCCGCGCAGCGGCGCGGTGAGCAACCCGGGACCGGCTGCCCCCACTGCCGCCTTAACAGCAGCACCACTTGCGGTCGTAAGCAATGCCACTCCAGTGCCGACCCTTAGTCCGGCCCTGACCGGTCCAATCGATAGCCAGGATGCGCTGCTGACGAAGCTCTACCGGGACCGCAGTCCGGCCGTGGTAACGATCAAAATCGTCGGCAACTCGGCAAGTGGACCGAGCGGACGCACTCCCTTGGGTCTACCAACGGTCCAGCCCGCACCGTCGGCCACACCGCCCGATTCGCAGCCAGGGCCACCCACCGGTCAAAACCCCGGTCAGCAGCCCGGCTTTGTCGCCGAGGGCTCAGGCTTCTTAATCGATGGTGACCGGCATATCGTGACCAACAATCACGTTGTTGACGGGGCCACCGATATTGAGGTCACCTGGACCGATGGTAGCATTGTGGAAGCCAAAGTCGTTGGCGTCGATCTGGATGCCGATCTCGCGGTAATCCAGGCCGACAAGGTCCCGAACGGCGTTCAGCCGTTACCGCTTGGTGACTCACGTGCGGTTGAGGTGGGGCAACGTGCGATCGCGATCGGTAATCCCTTCGGCCTGGGAACAACGTTGACCATGGGGATTGTGAGCGCGCGCGGTCGTCTGCTCCCCGGCCAAACGGATGCGAAGGGTAACCATTTTTCGATTGCCGACATTATTCAGACCGATGCCACGATTAATCCAGGGAACTCGGGTGGCCCTTTACTCAACAGCCGGGGTGAGGTGGTTGGTATTAATACGGCGATTCGCACCGATACCGGGAGCTTTCAAGGGGTTGGCTATGCAGTGCCGGCGAATACGATTAAGAAGGTGATTCCGGCCTTGATTCAGCATGGCCAGTACCAGCATCCCTACCTAGGCCTGTCGATGGACCAGACCGGCCTGAGTGAGGCAACCGCCAAACAACTTGGGCTCAATACGACACATGGAGTTGGGGTAAGCAGTGTTGCCGCCAATAGCCCCGTGGAGCAGGCGGGTATTCGTGGGAGCAGCGGTCGCCATGTCATCAACGGCGAGCAATATTCAACCGGTGGCGATGTGGTGCTTAAGATCAACGATAAGGTCGTCAACCAATCAGCCGATATTATCGACTACTTGGCGACCGATACGGAAGTTGGCCAAACCGTGACGTTGACCGTCCTACGCGACGGCAAGCAAGTGCCGGTGCAGGTCAAGATCGGCGCCCGCCCCCACCAACCCTAGCCCCTTCCTCTAGCTGGGCCGCGCGAAGCATATATGTTGGAACGGCGGGACCGCTTGGTCCCGCCGTTGTGTTGTTTCGCGGCCCCTAGATCGTACCACCACGGCTGAGTGCCACTCCACCAATACCCCACAGCAGCGCCAATAGCAGAAGCGGGCTGCCAACAACCGGCAATACCAGAATCAAAGCCAGCAGCAAGATGCCGGTGATCAAGTCCGGGATGAGGCCCGGCTCGGTCGCAAACAAGCGGCGGCAACGCTGACCGAGTGCCACGGCCACGACAAGCATACCTATGGTGCCGGCAGCGGCCAAACCAAGACCGATCAACGGTACAACGGGCACGGCCACGAGTGAGATAATCGCCAGCACCGCGAGCAGACCGGTACCAGCCACAAGCGCCAACCCGAGCAAGAAGCTACTACCAAGGTTCAGCCGTAAAACCTGGGCCATGCGCTCGATACGCTGCCCCAACAACAGTAGGACGATCAAGCCCAGACCCGCCATCGTCGTAATCCCGGCGAGACTACGAACAACGGTCACGTAGCCACGCGCGCGCAGTGGTAAGGCCAATTGAGAAAAGCGAAAAGCGCGATCAAAAAGCTGTGTGATGCCCGGATCGCGCCGGGCCCGTGCTGCTGGCTGGGGTACCGCCGGTTGTAGGCGACTGGGTGCCCCTACATCACGAAGCAAGGCGACGGTGATAATAGCAGCCAGCAGCGCCAGCATCAGCAGTAAGCTCCGCCCGTCAATGCGGGTCATGCTTACCGGACCTGCGGTTGGAGTGTCGTGAGGGTTTGAGCAACGACCAATACACACGCTACAGCGACCGCACATAAGCCGATGACAAGTGTGGCCTCCACATTGGCACTAAGCTGGTCAAGCCACGCGAACCACCCACTCCAATCCGTGAAGGCCGGCAGATGCATACTACCCTCGAAAAGGCTCAACAACACATCCAATGAAGGCAGCAGTGCCAGCAGACCAACGGCGAAGATCAGCCCCGCCACTCGCCAGTGCGGTCGCGTCCCCGGTCGGGGCAGGGCGCGTACACGCAGTTGGATACCTTGTAACAATGCCGGTGCCGGTTGCAACTGCGGGAGCGCCATGAGCCGCTTGTGCAACATGGTCAGCCGTTCGAAGGTCGCCTGACACGCTGGGCAGCTACGAAGATGGCCATGGACCTCTGCGGCGGCGCTGCCAGTGAGCTCACCTTCTGCCAGTTCGAAGAGTTCACGTTCAGGATGCTTCATCAAGAGCCTCGTTCTAATAATGCCGTCAGTCGTTGTTTTGCTCGAAACAACCACGTCTTGACCGTGCCCAGCGGCACATCCATGGTTGCCGCAATCTCCTCGTAGGTGAGATCAGCTCCATACCGCAGCCCCATCAACGCTTGTTCGCGTGGCGACAAGGTCGCGAGGGCCGCCCATAGCTCGCGCTCTTGCTCGGCGCGCTCCGCTAGTTCATCGGGTAACGGTGTCTGGCCACTAAGCGTCAGGTCATTGATCGACGTCATCTGGGGCTTGCGGCGCGTCTGCAAAGCACTATTAACAGCAATGCGATAAATCCACGAAAAAAAGCGCCGCTCTGGGTTAAATTGTGCGATATGCTGGTAAACCTTGACGAAGACTTCCTGGGCAATATCCTGGGCTTCATCACGGTCACCGGCGATGCGATAGGCAACATTCAAAATGACCTGCTGGTAGCGCTCAACCAAGACGTTAAACGCATCAACATCGCCACCCTGGAGCCGGCGAGCCAGCATTTCATCCGACAACTCAGCGTGCTGTGGCAGCGGCGCGCTCGCTGCCTGCGGATCAAAATGCCAGCGTACGAGTGCCGCCGAGATGACGCCAACCATCACGCGCTAGCGGCCCGGCTGGCTATGCATCGACCAACAGTGTTGCAATTAATCCTCACCTGGCTAGGCACGTTCCTAACAAACATGCGCTACCATACGTATCCGCAGCCGCAGAAAAAGTTTCATGGAGCGGCTTAATCACAAAACGTGGGCCAAGCTCCCACGTTGCGGCAGGTTTAGAGGGGTGATTTAGTGCTGGGCGATGACTTCAAGAGCCGGATCGGCGGCATACTGCGGGCCGCTGGCACCTTGCAACGCACCTGCAGTACCCGCACCACCTGCATCTTCTTCGGCTATGCCGTGGGGCAGAGCCGTATGCTGGCCATGGCCACCACCTTCGGGATGGTAGGCTTTAATATTACTGGCAGCCCGGATGCGGCGGTCATATTCGGTATCGATGGCATGAACAAGTTTTGCGATTGGCTCGTACCAGGGCATGCGTCCTACCTCATCTCTTACTTAAGCCTGATCCGTTTGCAATGATCAGTATAATGCGCTTGGGGTGTTCCCGCAAGCTTTGTACCAGCAATGGGAGGTGCTATGGCAGCAATGGGATGCTTGATTTTGCACGGCTTCACGTCATCATTAGATTGCGTACGGCCGCTCGTGCCGATGGCAGAACAGCTCGGCATGCCATACCGCATGCCACTGCTCCGTGGCCATGGTACACGACCCGAGGAGTTGCACGGCGTACTGGCTGCAGATTGGTATGCCGACGCACTGCAGGCGCTCAGCGAGCTTCACAACGAAGCCGAGCAAGTAGTGGTATGTGGGCTGTCGATGGGTGCGCTGCTGGCGCTCCAACTCGCCGCCGAGCAGCCCACGCTCTTCGGCGGGGTCGTGACGATTGCCGCAGCGCTACGCTGTGCTGATCCGTTGGCCCGCTTTGCACCGGCCCTGGCACGTCTGGTACCGATGTCCAAGGTCGATGCCCGTAAGGCGTTTGCCGATCAACAACTCGCCGCCAGCTCAACGAATTATCCGCGCTTCCCCACGAATGCCTTCGTCTCGCTCTACCGTTATACTGCTACCGTGCGTGCCTTGCTGCCGCAGGTCAAGGCCCCTTTGTTAGTGATCCATAGCAAACGGGATCGGGTGATCAAACCGAGCTCGGCGCAAACGATCTATGATGAGGCCGGCTCGCAGCGCAAAGAGTTGCGCTGGTTCGAGCGCTCGGGCCACGAAATGCTGCAGGACTGCGAGGCTGCGGCGGTCGTCGCCGTGACGGAAAGCTTCATCCGCCAACTCCTGGTGCCCGTACACGAGGCCGAGTGGTAGTCTCCGGTGCTGGGGCGACACGGTGTTATAATAGCAAGGGCAGCGGAGCGCACAGAGTGGCGCTCTTTGTTATGCGATAACTAAAACACAACGGTAGATAATAGATGGCATTACCACCACGGCCTGTTCGTAGCCCGCAACGCCTCCCTCCTCGCCGCTCACCACCGGTCCGTCGTCCCGTCACGCGCCGCCGGAGCTGTCTCCACTCCTCCGCTCTTTGGATCATGGTGCTCCTCGGCATCGTTGGGCTAGCCGGATATTATGTCTATGACAAGACCTTTGGCGTGCTCCGGGACATTCGGACGGTGAATGTCGAGCCGACCAAAGTTGGCGGCCAGCCCCTGCCGCCCCTGCTCACTCAGCCCTTCAATGTTCTGCTCATCGGCGTTGACCTGCGCCAGGATCGGCTAGAGGATGGCGCACGCTCGGATACACTGATCGTCGTCCACGTCGATCCGCAGGCCAAAACGGCGGCCATGCTGTCGGTGCCGCGTGATTCTTTTGCCTCGATGATTGGTCCAGACGGGCAAGCGATCCAAAGCGGCAAGATCAACGCTACCTTCAGCTATGGCTATGATCATCCCGAGTTGTATGCGGGTAATACTGATCGGCTCGTGTCGGGGGGGCTGATGGCACGCAAGAATGTCGAGCACTTCCTGGGCATCGACATTCCGTATTATGCTCAGGTCAATTTTCAAGGCTTTCAAAGCTTGATCGACCATACTGGCGGCCTGACGATCGATGTACCGCACGCGATTTTGGATGCCGAGTACCCAACCGACGACGAGGGCTATATGCGGCTGTATATTCCGCCCGGCCTGCAGCATATGGACGGCATAACGGCGTTGCGCTATGCGCGCACCCGCCATGCCGACAATGACTTCGGGCGCGGCCAACGACAGCAACAGGTGCTCCAGGGCATCGTCAGTAGCCTCAAGCAGCGCGGCCTGTTGGGTAAGCTCGACGCATTGCCGGCCATTGCCGAAACGATCCGTACCTCGGTCCACACCAACCTGCCGATCGATAATGTGGCCAATCTGCGCGGCCTGGCCAGTCTGGCGCAGGAGCTTGGCACCGACCGGATTACGCATTACGTACTTGACCCGGGCACTGCCGACGATCCGCACATCACCGGCGACCTGAGCTCTGATATCCACTGGCTGCCGGAATACATTGCCCAGGTCACAACACAGTTCGAACATGGTCCTGATGCCGCGCCGCCTCAGCCTGAGAGCGCGAAGATCCAGGTATGGAATGGCAAAGGGGTTAAAGGGCTGGGTCATTCGGTCACGGTCGATCTACAACTGGCCGGCCTCAACACTGCCGATCCAACCGATGCGCCGACGCCAGCCAATCCGCATACGCTGATCTTGGATTACACCGGCAAGCCGACGACCACCCAACGGCTGGCGACCATGTTCCATGTCAAAGCGCAGTACGTCAAGAATTTGACCGCCAAGAAGGCCGAGGCTCCGTTCGGCGTCGATGTTGTGTTACTGGTAGGCGATGACTACCAAGAGCCATCAACGAGCCAGAGCCTGAGCCCGAAGTAGGGAGGAGTGGTAATGGGGCAGGCGTGGCCTGCCCCGTTGGCGACAAGTTACTGAGGTGGGGTAGCTGCGTCGGTCGATTGGTTATGGAGAGCCGCCGATAGCTCAGGATGAGTTGACCATTGGCCGTCGATAAAGATCGCTCGATCCCATGGACTTAGAATCAAGGCGTCGCTGGTGAGGCCGACATAGTCGGGACGCGGATTCGCCCAGGTATGCGCATACAAGCTCGCAGTGCGGACTTGTGAAGCGCCCAGCGCCTGTATTTCGGCAGCAGCGAGCGCCAACGTACGACCGCTTTCAGCGATCTCGTGGACGACCAGCACCCGGCGGCCATTTACTTTAGCCGGGGGCGGCACCAGCCAGATCGGTGGCTGGTTGCTATCCGTGTGATGGTACGCCAAGCGAATTGGATACAACTCGTGGCGCAGGGTAAAGGACAGCAAGGTCGCCGGGAACAGGCCGCCACGCGCGATGCCTATTATGACCTGGGGCTCAAAGGGCGCGATCTGTTCGGCTAGCATGTGCGTCAGTTGCTCGAAGCGTTCCCAGGTAATACTCTCGACGGAAGGCATAACCTCTACCTTAAAGCTAAAGCCGGCACTTAGTGCGTCGGTGCGGCTACCGCCGGGCTTGACGTTGCTCCCACCGGCAGTGGGCCGTCCACCACCTCGATATTAGCTAGGCCGCCATAGAATTGATACCAGGGCTTAGCACCACGTTGGAGCACCTCATTAAGCGCCTCGATATTCTGGCGGCCCCGATCCTCAAGCCAAGCAGTCAGCGCCGGGACACCACCTTTGCCATAGGCCGGAATGGCATCCTGCCAGGTTGCCCGTCCGCATAGGACGCCGGCGAACGCGACTTGTGCTTCAATAGCAAGCTCCAGCGTCGCGCGGAAGACATCGTCGGTCACGCCGGCCGAGAGGTAAATAAAGGGCTTGCCGGCGACGGCGGCGGCTTTGCGGAAGAGTTCCTTGGCCTCTTCACGGCTATAGGCAGCGGTTCCCGTAAAGGCGGGCGAATCAGCGACATACTTAATATTGACCGGCACTTCGACCTTGAGGATATCGACGCCGTACTGGGGCTGCGAGAACTCTTGCATATAGCGCATCACCAAAGCGGGCTTAATGCGCGCAAACTCCAGGCTCGTATCGTCGGTGATCGTGTTGCTGTAACAGATCGGCTCCAGGAAGAAGGGCACATCATAGGCCGCGCACTCGGCACCAATGCGCTCCGTAAAGGCGTGCTTGAGTTCATTAATCGACCTGTCGTCGTCAGGGTTGTAGTACAACAAGATTTTGATCGCGTCGGCACCCGCCTCGACCAGCCGCCG
>JBBRHB010000167.1:0-9057 GCA_038223355.1 Chloroflexales bacterium | reverse complement strand
TCCGGTGTACGGCTGGCGCGTAAACTGAGCGGCTGCGTGGTAGCACCGGCTGGCAAGCTAACGGTGACACGGCCATCCGGCGTGTGGAGCTTTGCAGGTTGTCCTGGGATGAACGGGACCGCTGGAGGCGGTGGTGGTGGGGCAAGCAGAATGGGCGCAGCGAGGTGCACACGACGCTGACTCGATGGAGCACCACTGCCTGCTGAGGACGCAGCCATAACGACCCCACCATCCACTTCGACAGAGAGAGCGAGTCCTTGGGCTGTGGCAGCGGCGTGAACCAACATAGCATCGCCCGGCAGTGCAGCGGGAATCTGGATCTGAGCCGTAACAGAGATGGTGCTGCCACCACTCATGGTAGCAGGCGTCCACCTCCACCCATCTGTTGGTGAGACCAGCGCAGGATCGGCGACCGGCGTCGTCCCGGCTGGCACAGACAGCGTCACGACCGGCTGCACGGCGGGGTTCGGGGCATAATTCTGGACGGTGAGGGTGATGGTAGCAGTATCACCAATCTGCGGTTGGTCGGGACTGACCGCGAGCGTGAGGAGGAAGCTGGGCAGATGAGGGTCGGTCACGGGTGGGACGGTGTGCGGTGCAATTGGCGGCGGGACGATGGGATCGGTCAGCGGGCGCGGAGTACGTGGCTGGGCAACGACGTATGTCGAGGTTTTCAAATGCCTTTACGAGCACCGATCTGGATGTCTTGATTGTGCGTAGATACGCTCGAACTCGCGGGTATAGTCCTGAGCAAGCCCTCGATCCTCAATCATCAGCACATTTTCATCGTTTTGGCGCTGGGCAGCAGCGGTCCAGTTAAATGAGCCCGTGATGACGACCGTTCCATCGATCACCATGACTTTGTCGTGCATGTTGTAACAGTTGCCGTCAAGCTGTATATCCACCTTGGCATGTTTCAGCTGGTCAAGGGTTGAGACGGCGGCATGGGCGTTATAGCGTTCTAGCACGCCGCGGACGAGCACCTTGCGCCGTTGCGCATCGATGATCGCTTGGGCAATCGGTTGCGAGGTAAAGGTGAAGGCCAAAAGATCGATGCTCTGACGAGCAGCTTTGATTTTGGCTACTACCTCGTCGGTGATCGGCGCATCGGGGGCGAAGGCATTCGTGACCATCGCTTTGCCGAAGAGCAGGTGTGGGTGCGGCAGTGCGACGGCATGGCCGGGACCACCCTGGCCGGCGAATAAGGCTGCGAACTTGGCAAGATAGTTGGCTGCTAAGTCGCGGCTAACGATGCGCAGCATGTTATTGTTGTTGCGAAAGATATCGTTTACAGTCAGATTGGCGGAGCCCGTCCACACGATTTGTTCATCGATCACCAAGAATTTGTTGTGCATAAAGGCGCGCCGATGATCGAAGGTGATCGGCATGTTGGCCCGTTGTAGCTCACCGATCATCCAGGCGGTTAAAGGCTTTTCGAGGTTCTGGTCATCAATGACGAGCCGGATTTCGACGCCACGCTGCTGTGCTGCCTTGAGTGCATCGGTCACGCTGCGAAGGTCGAGATCGAAACACGCTACGATGATCTGCCTTTGCGCGTGCTGCAGATCGGTGATGATCACGCTGTCCAGTCCGGCCACGCGGTCCGAGGGCTGTTCCTGGGCATGTGGACGTGTGAAGTAGACGTGGTACCATGAACCCGTAGCTCCCCTCAGCGACGTAGAACGATCATCTGGATCATGCACGGGCATCCCAGCCAGTGCCCATAGGCCGCCAAGCACAAGGAATGCGCTGACGGCGGCAAGCCATGCGGGCAGGGGGAACACGAGACGCCGGTCGTGCGCTGGAGTAGCGATATGCATCGTGCCATTATAGGTGGGGTGTCCAGCGGACAAGCAGTTTTACCACAAGCGGCGAATTTAACCTATAATCAAGCGAAATAAGGAGTGCCATCGATGGCTCTGGATGAACAACTACAAAATGATATGAAAGCTGCGATGCGCAGCAAAGACACATTGCGGCTTAATACGATACGCCTATTGCGCTCTACTTTGCAAGCCGAACGGGGTGCGAAGCGGCAGCGCGCGCTTGACGCATTCGTCACGCAGCGCGGTGTATCGCTGGATGGGATTCCAGCGAACGAGCTACCACCGGCAGAGCCACTTACTGAGGCGGAGATGCAGCAGGTCCTGGCACGCGAAGCGAAGAAGCGTCAGGACTCGGTTGAGATTTATACCAAGGGGGGACGTCAGGATCTTGCCGACCAGGAGCAAGCCGAGCTGGCCGTTTTACAGAGCTACCTGCCCGCGCGGCTGGGCGTGGACGAGGTTCGCCCAATGGTCCAAGCCATTATTACGGAGGTCGGAGCAACAAGCAAGGCCGACATGAAAAAGGTCATGCCGGTCGTAATGAGCCGCCTCCGGGATAAAGCTGATGGCCGCATGCTCAATCAATTGGTGGGGGAGTTGCTCAGCTCGTGATCCCAGCACTCCATCAGATATGGGACCGCGCGCGGCTGCGGCCACTGCAGCGACCACATCTGCGGCTGTCGCGCGTCGTGCTGTTCGGTGCCCTCTTTGGGAGCGTGCTGGGCGCGATTCTAGCCGTCCCACTTAACCAAGCCGCGTTGATCGCTAAGAATGTGCCGAGCCCCATCACCTACGAGGCACCGAACGATCTCACCTACACGAGCGACGTGTTGACCCAGGCTGCCCAGCAGAAGGCGGCCCAGGATAGCAGCAATGTCGTGAACGACACGGATATGTCGATCCTGGTAACACAACGTGCCGCGCTCGTTAGCACGTTGGATAGTATTACGACCATCCGTAATGATCCGACGCTCGATCAGACCAAGCGCGTTGCTGCAATCACCGCTATCCCCACAGTGGCCCTCACCGCTAAGCAGGCGCAGGCGATCCTTCAATTACCGAAGGACAGCTGGCAACGCGTTGTCGACCAGAGCCGCCAGACCTATGATCAAACGCTCCGTGATCACAATAACACCTTCACCGACCAAGATATTGAGAGCGTGCGGACGCGCGTGTTGCCGTATCAAATGGTGCCGCCCGACTTTTCTCCTTCGCAACAGTCGTTCATGATCAGCTTTGTGAGCGCCTTTCTGCGGGCCAACAGCACGATCGACCAAGCGGCCACCGACCAGAACCGGGCCACTGCACGGGCGCGAGTCGAGCCGGTCAAACGGACTATTGCGCGCGGCCAAAATATTGTGCGACGCGGTGATATTGTGACGGATGAGACCTTCGAGGCCCTGAGTCACTTTGGCGTTGTACGCGGTGCGGGGGGGCTGATCACGACGATCCAACAATTTGGGTTAGGTGTGCTAGTAGCAGCCATCTTCACGCTGTATCTATCGATCTGCCAACGTTCGATCTTTAGAAACCGGCGCGCCTTGCTGGTCATCGCCGCGCTCTTGTGTTTGATTGTGCTGCTGGCGCGAGTTTTGTTGCCCAGCTGGCATAGTACGCCGTATATGTTTCCATTCGCCGTGGTCGGCGTATTGCTAGCAGTCATCTTTAATAGTGACATTGCGTTGATCGCCACACTCCTCTTTGCGCCTTTGATCGGTCTACAAAGTGAGTCGGCTTTAGGGCTCACCCTGGCACTGGCACTCGGCAGTGCAGCAGGTATTTTTACTGCTCACCGCGCGAAACGGACCACGACCTTCGCCTGGACAGGTCTAAGTGTGGCGGTCGTGACGATGCTGGCCGGACTGATTTTTTGGCTGGATGCGAGCGGCGATATGCATTGGATCGAGAGTAGCCCGCTGTTAAATGCTACGCTGATTATTGTAGTATTCAGCCTGATTAACGGGGCGCTATCAGCAGTACTGGCACTGGGCTCATCACACTTTTTGAGCCGCGCCGCCAATGTGGTGACACCGCTGCAACTGATGGAGCTCGCCCATCCGAACCAGCCCTTGCTGCGGCGCTTGATGCATGACGCGCCGGGCACGTATCATCATAGTATGGTGGTGAGCAATCTGGCCGAAGTGGCCGCTGAAAGCATCGACGCCGACCCCCTGCTGGCGCGTGTGGGGGCCTATTATCATGATGTAGGGAAGCTGCTGCGGCCTTTCTTCTTCACCGACAACCAGCATGATCGTTCCAACGTACACGACCAGCTTGACGCCAAAACCAGCGCATCCATTATTATTGACCACGTACGTGAAGGCACGAAGCTGGCGCAATCGTATGGGCTACCCCGGCAAATCGTTGACTTTATTCCGCAGCACCATGGAACGAACGTCGTTTCATACTTTTATCAGCGCGCCCTCCAGGAAGACGCAGATGCCGATATCAGGGCCTTCTGCTATCCTGGACCGCGACCACAAACCCGTGAGGCCGCAATCCTGATGCTGGCGGACGGGGTCGAGGCAACCGTTCGAGCGAAGTCCCAGGCTGGCAAGCTCGCACCGGCGCGACCGGAGGGCGACGATCAGCCGCGCCATGGTGATACGATCGAGGCGACGGTCGATCAGATCGTGGACGAGCGGATCGCAGCCCACCAGCTTGACGAGAGTCCGCTGACCTTGCATGATCTCGCGTTGATCAAAGAGTCGTTTATCCATACCTTGCATGGGATTTATCACCCGCGGGTTGATTATAGTGAACAGCGGAAACCGAGCTAACCGATGCATCAAGAGTATGATATTGTGATCGATGTCGATCCGCCCTATACCGCCGAGGTTGACGTAGGAGCGCTGGCAACGGTGGCCCGCACGGTTCTGGTGGGCGAGCAGGTACCGGGACCGCTTGATGTCGGCATCTGGATTACCAATGCCGATGAACTCCACGCCTTGAACCGGACCTACCGTAGCGTTGATAGTGCGACCGATGTGCTGTCGTTCGGAGAAGAAGCGGATGAGCCGCTCGTGCCATTTTTTCATACGCCCGACGAGCCACGCCATCTTGGCGACCTCGCCATCTCATATGAGCATGTCGCACGGCAAGCTGCGGAATATGGTCATAGCCGGGAGCGAGAGCTAGCCTACCTGTTGACACACGGCCTACTGCACCTGCTCGGCTATGACCATGAAGAACCCGAGGCGACCGTCGAGATGCGACAGCATGAGGAAACCCATCTTCAAGCGTTAGGTATCACGCGCCAGGCAGATGGTCAGTAGCTGGCTGATAAGCAGGGCACTCGCCTTTCGCTACGCCTTCGCCGGGATACGCATACTGCTGGGCCAGCGCAACACGCATATTCACCTGTTTATAGCCATTGTGGTGGTGCTTTGCGGGCTGCTCTGGCGGTTAACTGGCACGGAGTGGCTGGCGCTCACACTTACGATCACGGTCGTGCTCGCACTCGAAGCGGTGAATACGGCCCTGGAAGCCGTTGTCGACCTCGCCTCGCCACAGTTTCATCCCCTGGCCAAGCAGGCCAAAGATGTGGGTGCGGCGGCAGTTCTGGTAGGGGCGCTGGGAGCGGCGGTCGTTGCACTGATTATTTTCGGGCCCCGGCTTGTGGCGCTCGGGCGCTGGCTCGCACGTTGAAGGTCGCGATCCTGGCACCGTATCCGCCCTATCCACCACAAGGCGGCGGTCAGCAGCGGATGTACCAGATCATTCGTCAGCTAACAGCGCGACATACGCTCCACCTCGTGACATTCACCCCCAGTGACCGTGCTACAGCCGCGCTGGATGCCTTGCAGCCCTTCTGCCGTATTACAACAGTGCTGGCACCACGCAGAACGGGAGTTCAACGGCTAGGGACGACTCTGCTGTCGGCCCGGCCCGACATGTTGTGGCGCGGCTATGCACCTGCCTTTGCCGAGGCACTCCAAGCTGTGTTGCGAGCCGAACAGTATGATGTGGTGCAAGCGGAAAGCATTGAAATGACGCAGTATGCTCCGCGCAAGGCTGAACCCACCACGCCGGGCGGTCCCCTGTGGGTCTATGACGCCTGGAATGTCGAATTTATGATTCAGCAACGCGCTTTTCTGACGGACCTTCGACGGCCGCGCCACTGGCTACGCGCGGGCTACTCATTGTTGCAATGGTTCAAGCTGCGTCGCTATGAACAGCGGCTACACCACTTCTTCGACGGTGCCTTTGCCGTGTCCCAAGGCGACCAAAGGCTGTTGCAGGAATTCGATCCCAAGCTCCCCACGGCTGTCGTGCCTAACGGTGTTGATACCGGTTACTTTTGTCCGCAACGCATTACTGTTCCCGTTCCCACCATCTTGTTTACCGGTACGCTCGATTACCGACCCAATGTTGATGCGATTCAGTGGTTTGTGGCGACTGTGTGGCCGCGCCTGGTGAGCCAAATACCGGCCGCACGGCTCCACATCGTTGGTCGCAACCCAGGTCGGGAGGTGCTCGCGCTAGGCACCCAAGCCGGGATCGAGGTCTTCGCTGATGTTGTAGATGTGCGCCCTTTCTTTAGTGCCGCCAGTGTCTATGTCGTGCCCATGCGGATTGGAGGTGGGGTTCGGCTGAAGGTGCTGGAGGCATTTGCGCAGGGCGTCCCGGTCGTTGCGACTTCGCTCGGGGTCGAAGGTATTGCGGGACTTCAGCCGAACGTGCAGGCACTGGTCGCTGACGATCCGGCGGCTTTTGCCAACGCCATCGTGCAGCTTTTTGAGAGCAAGAGCAAAGTGAAGGCGTTGACCCGGGCCGCGCGTGCACTCGTAGTTCAACGCTATGATTGGTCAGCGATCATACCCAGAATGGAGGACGGCTGGCTGGACTGGCAGGCCACGCGTGGACGGGCCACGAGCAGCTAAAAGCCTTACTGTTCAAGCAAGGTATCCAAGGCGACATTCCACGCCTGCATACGCTCGACGTCACCGCCAACATCGGGATGATGGAGACGCGCGATCGCTTTACGGACAGCCGCTACTTCGGCAGGCGTGAGGCGCAGAGCGAACACGACCGAGGCATAGGGCTCCCTAGCTGCCTCGGGCTGCTGTGTGCGTTGGCGCAAGCGCTCACACTCATGGCGCAGTAACATATTCTCCTGAGTCGTTTGTACGAGGTTAGAGACGGTTTTAACATATGCCTCTTCGGTTTCCGCATGTCGGGCTTCGGCTTTCTGTAGCTCCCGCTTCAACGTCTTGATCATCAGCCGCAGCTCGGCCGCTTCGCGCTCAAGATCGCCTAAACGTCCGGGACTGCGAAATGGCATGGCAAACGTGTCATCTCGTCGATCCATTACAGCCGTGCTCCTTGTACAAAGCGAGAGGATTCGAGTAGTATAGCGCAAAAGTAGCCGCTCGGAACTTACTTTTGCGAATTGGTACTACGCCCACAAGGCAGGCAGTACGCTCGCAGACGACCTACTCTATACAGCAAAGCTGATGCTTGCAGCCTTTGAATATGATCATTGCATGCCTAGGACACAAATAACACAGGAGCCCGTGCTCGAAGCACGAACTCCTGTGTTTGAAGGCGGGCATCACCGAAAGGTTAGCGTGTAACCTCTGCGGTGATGCCCTTAGTCTTACTATGCATGGGCATCACCTCCTTTTCCCTCGACGGTCGTCTGCTAATGTGGCGAACGTCACGAGAGGTAGTATACCAGCCGTCCAACGCTTGTCAAGCGGTCAATTCGACCAATTTTACACATCTTTTTTGCGCTAGACCGCCACTATGCTCTGAACTCTAACCATGCGTATGGGCGAAGTTATCCATAAATTGGGCTAGGCTTTGGCACGCCTCAAGCGTTTGCGCATTATATATCGAGGCGCGGATGCCTCCGACCGAACGATGTCCGGCCAAGCCGACCATCCCCGCACCGCTAGCCGCGCTAACAAACGCCTTTTCCAATTCCTCATTGGGGAGACGAAAGGTCACATTCATACGCGACCGGCTGTCCGATGCTGCATGACCACGGTAAAAACCGTGGCTCTGGTCGATGGCCCCATAGACAACCGCAGCTTTGCGCTGATTATGCGCCGCCATTGCCGTTAGCCCACCTTGCATTTCGATCCATTCGAGCACCAGGTTAAGCATATAGACCGCGAAGACGGGCGGCGTGTTATACAACGAGTTATTTTTGGCGTAGGTCGCATAGCGGAACATGGTGGGCAGCGTTTTGGGAGCCGTAGCCAGCCAGCTCTCGCGCACCAGTACCACGGTCACGCCGGCAGGACCCAGATTCTTTTGGGCTCCCGCATAGATCAGCGCGAACTTCTCGGCAGCGAGTGGTTGGGACATGATATCGCTGCTCATGTCCGCAACGAGCAGCCGATCACCGACCTCGGGTAGTACATGCCACTGAGTACCATAAATTGTGTTATTCGTGGTCATATGCACATAGGCCGGTTTTTCGCTGAACTCGATCTCAGCCTGGCTTGGAATGCGGCAGTAGCGCTCCTCGCGGGTCGTCGCTGCAATATGGACCGTACCCAACTTCGCGGCTTCCTCGCTCGCTTTTTCAGCCCACACGCCGGTGAGCAGATAGTCGGCGGTCTGGCCTTGTGGGAGAAAATTCATGGGCAGCAGAGCAAATTGCGTGCTAGCACCCCCCTGCATGAAGAAGACCCGATAGCTATCGCCAACGCCTAACAGGCGCTTGAAACGTTGCTCCGCCTCGCCGTTGATGGCCTCATACTCTTTCGAACGGTGGCTCATCTCCATGATCGACATACCACCACCTTGAAAATCCCGTAGCTCCTGCTGGGCATGCTCTAGTACCGGCTGCGGCAAAATCGCGGGACCAGCATTAAAGTTATAGGTCATTTGTACCTCCTTCATACGTGTACCGTTAGATACTGTACGGCAAAGACGCGCTGCTGTCGACCCCTGATACAGCCAAGAAACCAGGTACACACAGAAAAGGCGGTTGATAAATTATCAACCGCCCGTTTATAGCAATGGAGATTGTTTAGGGAAACGTTTCAGCCCACGGATTGAAGCTCGACCAGGACCTGCTGGGCAGCTTCGCGAGCTGTATTGGGCGTGGTAGCAAGCGCGTTAAGGAGAAACAGCGTTCCTAAGCGCTGGACGCCGGGATTGTCACTTTCAAGAAGCAGAGTACCAGCTTCCCAGTCCACCGGATCCGCGGCTTCGATGCGGTCCCGAAGGTTCAGGCATAGGGCACCACGAACGAGCGTATCAGCCTTCCGCTCTA
>JBBRHB010000166.1:0-9092 GCA_038223355.1 Chloroflexales bacterium | reverse complement strand
CTTGAAATCCGTTGGACACTCATCATAAATGGCAGTACAATCGGGTACCGAGCGTGGCATTTATTCGGAGCGACGCTGAACGCTAAAGGACCGGACGCATGCTGGCACGCGAGAACAGCCAGGCGTTTCCACACTATGTTTGACTCCGGAACGGCACTACGCCTCCTGAGCCATGTTTTACCTCACATTCCGCCGCCGGTCGCGTATAGGCTTTGCGCTGGCATGGCTGTCCTGGCTCCTGGCATGCCAGCTTGGACCGCAATCAAGGCCAATATGCAGCATGTTCGCCCGGAGGCCAATGCAGCAGAAGTGAGGAGTCTGGCGCGCGGTGTGATCCGTAATCTGCTGAAGAACTATTATGATTTGTTGCGGGCACATAGCATCTGCTCGGCAGAACTCGATGCCATGTTTCAGATTGAAGGGCTAGAGAATGCGCGGCGGGCAATCGCTCGTGGCAAAGGATTACTAGCCGTGACACTCCATTCTGGCAACTACTCGCTGGCCTTCGAGCCTATCGCGCGGGCGCTCGGTATCCATCTCCTCGTGGTGGTGGAGCAGATGGCCAATCCGGCGATACACACACTTTTGAATACCTTGCGCCATCGGGAGCACATCACGCTTGTCCCGGTTGACCGCAACATCACACGCCGCATTTTGCAAACGTTACGAGCAGGCGGAGCTGTCGTCCTGGCCCAGGATCGGCTGGTCGCGGCAGCATCGACTACCATTGACTTTTTTGGTGCGCCGGTCGAACTACCGCTCGGTGCTGCTACACTTGCACTGCGAACGGGGGCGGCGTTGCTACCGGTGTATGTGTCACGCTGCTCGGATAATCGCTCGCGGGTCGTGATCGATCCAGCACTTCAGCCGGCCAATGAGCCAACCCCGACCGTAGCGGCGCGTGCCACGACGGCGGGTGCGATGCGTGTGCTCGAAGCGTATATCCGATCCGACCCAAGCCAGTGGGTGTTGACTAACGCGGTGTGGGGAGGCGCATGAAGCTTATTATTCAAATTCCGGCGTATAATGAAGCTCCGACCTTACCCGCTGTACTCAAGGCACTTCCGCGCACAATTCCGGGCATTGACATCATCGAAGTGCTCGTGATCGATGATGGCTCGCTGGATGGTACCTCGGACATTGCCTGGGCGTATGGAGCCGATCACGTTGCACGGCATACGGCACGAAAAGGGCTACCGCTCACCTATCAGACTGGTATTGATACCGCCTTGCGGTTGGGTGCGGATATCATCGTTAATACTGATGGCGACGGCCAGTATGCCGGCAGCGATATTCCGGCCTTGGTCAAACCGATCGTCCAGGGAACGGCTGATATTGTGATCGGCAATCGTCAAACGGCTGATCTCGATCACTTCACGGCGCAAAAGAAGCTGCTGCAAAAGCTCGGCAGCGGTGTTGTGCGCTGGGCCTCCGGGACCGATGTGCCTGATGCAGTGAGCGGCTTTCGGGCGCTCAGCCGCGAGGCAGCCCTGCGCATCTTCGTTACGAGTGATTTTTCGTATACTATCGAGTCGCTGATCCAGGCCGGCAAACGCCGTCTGATTGTGACGGATGTACCGGTCGGGGCGAGTCCCACACGGCCCTCAAAATTGCATCGTGGCAACTGGAATTTCGTTAAACGCCAATCGAGCACGATTGTACGGACGTACGCTACCTATGAGCCCCTGCGGACCTTTTTCTATATTGCACTGCCCTTTCTGTTGGCCGGCTTGGGTTTCCTGATGCGCGCGAGCTACGTATTTATCGCACGCCGTAGTCCCCAACTGTTTGGTACCGTCAGGGCCGACAACACACAGGCATTGATTCTGGGGGGCGTCTTAATGGTGATTGGCTTTCTGGTGTTTCTGATTGGCTTGCTGGCCGATCGCATCGGCGGCAATCGCCGCTTGCTCGAAGAGCTGCTCTACCGGCAGCGGCGGGCTGAGCTTGGACACGCACCAAGCGCCGCAACGAGCAATAGCCGAGAAGACTGATTGTGGAAGGACGGCGATGCAACCCGTTATAGCACAGCTTATTTGGCGCGCCGTACGGCGTGTTTTAGGCTTATTGTTTTTGGTCGCGCTCGTCCTGATTGGGACCGGAGCCGCCATTGTCGTGCAAGGGAGCCGCGACGAAGCGGACCAAGCCGATACTGCCGTGCTCATGAGTGATGGCGATGCACTGAGTCGCGCCGCGCGGGTCGAGCGCGCCACCAGCTTGTATCTCAACAGCCATATATCGCGCATCATCGTCGTCGGCCAAAATCCGGCTCCGGCCCAAACTGTCCTGCTTAATCGCGGTGTGCAAGCCGACAAGCTGCAGATTATCCGGGCGCCATCGCAGCAACTCCAGCTTGATCGGCTACACGCCATGTTCACGACGGCACGACCCATTGATGCCCTGTTGATTGCCGAACCGGTCGAAATTTTACGCTTGCTCAAAATGGCCCATGATCGTGGGTTGCCGCTGCATGGGGCACCAACTAGCCGCTCTTCCGCGATCGATTTGGGCACAGTCGTGGACGAGGTTGGTCGCTATTTCGCCTATTTGCTCGCGAGCGATGCTGCACAAACCTGAGCGCGTAGCGACCGGGAAGTATGGAGTAACACATGTCGATTTCGCTGGCCGGAGAAGCGGCTTTGGTCGCCCTAGAGGCGCGCAATACCACACGTGAAGCAGCACTGGTTTTATCACGAGCGTTGATCCGCCAATGCGCCAACACTATTCGCGCGATCCACCGGCATAACTGGGACGAGGCACACCAACTCGGCACGACCGCGAGTGCTAGTGCCGTCTCGTTAGGCGAGCAACTTGCGCCGTTTCCCGGCTTGTACCATACCGGCTACGTCCAGGACGCCTTAAAGGAGTATGCTGAGGCCCGTCTGCTGCTAGCATTAGTGCGCGATCTGCCGGTCCCGACCCATCTGGAGCTAGGAATCGAGCCGGCAGCCTATTTGAACGGTTTGGCCGAAGCCGCGAGCGAACTGCGGCGCTATATTCTCGACAGCCTACGAGCCCCGAGCGATGCGGCACGGCGTGCCGAGCATGAACAGCTACTTGGGCGTATGGACGAGATCTATAGCTTGCTGGTGACCGTCGATTATCCCGATGCCGTAACTGGCGGTCTGCGCCGCACAACGGATGCCCTGCGCGCCGTCCTGGAGCGTACCCGTGGCGACCTGACGACCAGCGTCCAACAACAAGCGCTGCTTGATGCCCTGCGTCAAACTCAGAGCTAAAACCGACAAGAAACGAGTGACACTATGTCGAGGATCTATAAAGCAAAAGCGCCGATGCGGATTGGTTTCTTTGGTGGGGGCACCGATGTTAGCCCGTACCCAGAACTCTATGGCGGGAAGGTGCTTAACTGTACCATCGACACCTACGTGCGCTGTATGCTCCGTCCGACGGACCGGCCAGGGGTAACGATTCGCTCACTCGATCTTCAAACGATCACGCATACGGTCACGGGACGCACCTGGGACGGTAATCTGCCCCTGCCCGAAGCAGTCATGAACGCACATCCGGCGATCGATGGCGTCGAGGTGGTTATGTTCAGCGACGTGCCACCTGGCTCTGGCTTAGGCTCATCTTCGGCGCTCGTCGTAGCGATGTTGAAGCTGGTCGACTTGTCATTTGGCCTGGAACTCGGTCCGCATGAATTGGCACGGCTGGCTTATCGCATCGAACGCGAAGATTTAGGTATTCCGGGAGGTTGGCAGGATCAATATGCGGCGGCCTTTGGTGGCATGAATATCTATCATTTTAATGCTGATCACGTGATTGTCGAGCCGGTCGTTTCCGCGCCGGCCGCCCTTTTAGAGCTCGAGTCGAGCCTGGTGATCGGCTTCATCGGCGACCGGGGCATGCTGACACACCATGTCGTTGACGATCAGGTGTGGCGCATGCAGCACGGCGATACCCTGCAATATCATCATGAAACCAAGGCCTTCGTTGATGAAGCGGTCAAACTACTGCGGGCGCAATGCATTCCTGACTTTGGACGACTCCTTGACGCAGCCTGGCAAGTCAAGAAAGCCTTTTCTCCGCATATTGCCTCCACGACCGTAGACGAGGTGTACACGCTGGCACGTAAGCATGGTGCCTGGGGTGGCAAGCTATCAGGGGCAGGCGGGGGGGGCTTTATGTGTTTTTGTTGCCCCTTCGAGCGCCGCTTGGAACTGGAAGAGGCACTGGTCGACTATGGTGTGCGCGTCCGGCCCTTCTCCTTTACCACCGGTGGGGTTCAAGCTTGGACGGTTGCTGAGCAATAGGTTGGCCCTGCTTATTCGTGGAGACTGGCCAACGCGAGGGCTAAGCCGCCGACCGCGACGCTATCAGAACCGAAGCTCGCCGGCAGCAGCGGAATGGGATGGGCAAAGGTTGGCGGGAGAGCAGCCTCCATCAGTGCTCGAATTTGCTCAAGGAAGGCGAGGCCACCAGTGCGCGCTACGATGCCGCCGATAACGATTAATTGCGGATCGAGCAGGATTACGACATTCGCTAACACCGCTCCCAGCAACTCAGCTGCTTCGGTAACGGTTTGCCGAGCCGCGGAACCAGCTTCAAAGACCGCATTAATGTCCTCGCTCGTGACCCCAAGCTCACCCAGACGCCGCAGCAACCCCTTGATCGACACATAGGACTCGACATGTCCCTGGCCACCGCAGGAACAGGGGGGGCCATGCCGGTCAACCGTTGCATGACCGACCTCGCCGGCGGAGGTCGTCGCACCATGGTACAGACGCCCATTAACGACCACACCACCGCCTACGCCTGAACTCAGATGCAGGTAAAACAAATCACGCGCATCCGTGCCGGCGCCACACATGGCCTCGGCTAGGGCCGTGACGTTGGCATCGTTGTCGACCAGGGTCGGCGCATCAAAGGCCGCTTCGAAATGCGCGGCCAGGGGAAAATGCTCCCAACCCGCCTGCCGGTAGGAGACCCGCGTCAGGCCACTGTCAGCGTCGACGGGTCCGCCAAAGCCAATCCCGATGCGCGTCAAATGGCGTTGATCACGGCCGCTTTCCGCGATCAGATCATGCACTAGCTGCTGAGCAGCCCCCACAGTGGCACTGGCATCCCCCGTTGGTAGTCCAGCGTTGGCCGCAAAGAGTTGACCCGTCTGTAGGTCCGCCAGCACGGCGCGCAGACCATAACTACCGATGTCGAGGCCAACCAGGGTCCCTTGGCCGCCTACCAGCGCATCGCCTGCGCGGGCGAGCCATTGTTGGACACGTTCGAGTGACGGTTGCATCGTAGGCTCCTTCGCCAACATCTCACCTTGTTATTCAGTATCGCCGGTCGCGCCATCAGCTGCGGCCTGTAGGCTCGCGCCAGGGTGCGCCGCAGAGCGCTCATTACGCCGCGCTAGGATCAGGCGGTCGATCTGCTCACTATGATCGTAGTAGTAGGCGAGCGCGGCGTGGATTTGCGACAAACGTAACAGCCCAAAGCGCTGCCGCAG
This sequence comes from Chloroflexales bacterium, assembly GCA_038223355.1. Lineage (GTDB taxonomy): Bacteria > Chloroflexota > Chloroflexia > Chloroflexales > Kallotenuaceae > JACDGP01. The sequence goes on along the minus strand of JBBRHB010000166.1, from coordinate 3,622 downwards.
ATCATCCATCGAATCACCGGCTAGATGCCGTTCGGCAACTTCGCGGACCGTTACATTCGAGCCCTGAATCATCGGGTCATCACCGCCGGTTACAGTCGATGAATCCGCCTTACTCAGGAGATCATTGAGCAATTGGAACTTGTTAATATCAATGACTGCTGCGACCGGCATCGTTAAATCCTCGATCACAAAATCTTCTTTATCCTGATGAACGCGCCGGATCAAATCATCGAGCGCACCGGTTTCTCGTAAAGCACTCAGGTTAGTCAAAGTCGCCATGGATTGTCCTCCTTACCGGCTACCGATGCCGTTCACAGCGGGTCTAGTCTATCAAGGGCGGTGCTAAGCTGCAAGTAGCGAGTTGATGAGGGGCACAAGCATACGTTGTCAGGCAGTTGTGGGGCGTTGGGCGGTACCGTTACGTCTGCTTCGTGTCAGGAACCGAATGCTGTATTAGTTCCCGTAATGTGGGCAGATCGACATCGTCAAGGTGCTTAATATACAAACAGCCCTTGCCAGCCTTGTACTTTCCAAGCTTTTCCAGGAGATGCTCCTGCTGTTTGGAGCCTGCCAAACCATAGAGCGTTAGCGCCTGTTTTCTCGGTGCAAAGCCAACAAGAAACGTGTCGCCTTCGTGACCACTGGCATACTTGTAGTGATGCTCGCCAAAGCCGATAATGCTGTCGGCCCACAGTTTGGGTTCTGTGTCCGTGACTTCTTGCATCATGGTTAAAAGCGTGAAGCAATCCTGACGCCGAGATGTGTCACTGATTGCGTTGAGGAATGGTTCGATGTCTTCACTAGATGGCTTTGTCTTTAGCGTTGCCATGCACACCTCGTTTGTTCTTCACCGACTGATAATCAATGTTCCAGGCAGAGTGTACTAACTAAAAAGGCATCGGTCAATCCAGGACAAGCGCATCTCACGTACTTATTTTCATGAGGGTTTGTCGCTTTGTGATGGGAAGAAATCACAATCATGCACCTGAAAAACTGCCGGTACATCCTCCTATTGCCGGCAATGCACCCCGTATCCTGACTCGGTCCCATATGGTATACTCAAATGAGATTTTTACACTTGTCTACTTGTCCCGGGAGTCGCTGTGCAGCTTGAGGTCGCCTTTCTGCCACGAGGTACGACGCGATATGGGCGGCAGGCTGCCCTAGCGCGAGCGAGGTAGCTTCCATGACTGTTTCTATACCACCCCCTGAGCCTCAAGTGTGGACACTTGACCAGCAGCTAGCCTACGCACAACGCAATTTGCGTACGCTCCTCACGGTGGCGCGCTCATGTCGTGGCACGACCGACCCGCTGATCGTCTTGGAAACGATCTATGCGCAGCTTGCCCAACTTTTGCCTGTGGATGCCTTCTCAGTAGCCGTCTGTATCAATGAGCAGCGCGATACATATCACACTATGCTCTTCATTGATGAGGGCGTACATTATGTGGAAACGGACCTGCGCACCGGGGGGTTGACAGGCTACATTATTGAGCATCTGCGGCCCCTCTTGTTTCGCGACTTGCAGGTCGATTACCCACCAGGGTTACCACGAGCACAAGCCTTTGGCAACGTCGGTAAGCGTTCGCACTCATGGATTGGCGTGCCTCTGCTTGCGGGCCATACAGCCATCGGCGCAATGACTGTCCAAAGCTACGAACCGGGTGTGTATAGTGAGGCCGACCTTGAACTGGTGGTCGCCTTAGCAGATCTGGCGGCAGTTGCCATCGACAACGCGCTGTTATATGAGCACCAAGCCGAGCTTACCCGCTCGCTGGCCGAACGCGTCACGGCCCGCCAGGAAGAACTGGCTGTGCTGAGCGGACTGGCTGCCGGTCTGAGCCGGGGCCAGCCATCTGCGGCCGTGCTCGACGAAGCCCTGGAACGGGTGCTCTGGTTGTTGGGCCTCAAGGCCGGTGTGATCTGGCTTCATCGGCCCACAGGAGCTTGGCCACGGATCGCTTGGCGCGCGACAGGCGAAGCACCGGAGGCCGAAGAGTGGCTCGACCCACAAGGTGACTCGCTAGAAGCCAAGGTCATCGTGGGCGGGACACTGTTGCAACAATGGACGCCGCCTGACCACTGGATGTGCGCCGTACCACTCCAGGCCCAAAGTGGCCATGTCGGCGTTATGACCTTATGGGGCCAGCGTGAGCTGCAGGCCACAGAAACCGCCCTATTATTGGCAGCTGGCGATCAGTTGGGTCTCGGCATTGAGAATAGTCGCCTGCTCGAAGAACGTGACCGTCAAATTGCCCAGCTTGAAGCACTCAGCCAGGTGGCGGAGGCTAGCGCAGCGACCCGCGATCTCCGCTCAATGTTGCGTCAGGTCTGCGAAACTCTGCAGGAATTTCTGCACCTCGACGGCTTCTTGGCTGCTCTCTATAACCCGGGAACGAATACTCTTTCCGAAGGTATCGGCTGGCACGTAGCAGGGGGAATAGAGGTCATCGACGTGCCGGTACCGCCGGGCCGCCGGATCGCACAATTACTGGCAGCCGGAGAGCCTTTATCAATGGCTGTTCCTGGCCCACATGCTATGGACGAGTGGTGGGAACAGGGCGCGGTAGCGTGGCTCGGGGTGCCGATGCTTGATCATACGGACGTGGCCGTCGGCGTGATCGCTATCCAAAGCACGAACGGAGCCGCCTTCGACCGGCACGACGTACAGTTTATGATCAACGTTGCCCATCAGATTACGCTCAACGTCGTCAATGCTCAACTCTACCGAAATGTCTCATCAGCCGCCCGCATCGCAGAGCGCCGAGCTGACAATCTTGCGCTGGTCCATAGCATCTCACGACTGGTCTCTTCATCGCTTGACCCAGTCGAGGTCCTGCGCATTGCGAGTGAGCAGGTGACACAGCTTTTTGGCGTTGATCACTGTGCCGCCAATTTGTTTAGTGAAGACGACACCGGCAGCGAAATCGTAGCCGAATATCCGGCGCTTGGCACCTTGCATCAGCGGTTTACTTTCATGTCGAGTAGGTCAATGGAGGAGGCTGCGGGCCTTGGCCAGCCATTGTTCATCACCGACTTGGCGCATGACCGGCGGATTGTATCGGTGCGGGAGTTGGCCTTGAGGTACGGCGTGCAAGCGATGCTGGTGATACCACTCGTGCGCCGTGGCCGGGCCTACGGAGCCTTTGGGCTGAGTATGTTCAAGCAGGTGCGGCACTTCGGCGAGGAGGATTTTGAGCTTTGCCGGACGATAGCAGCGCAGGTCACGACTGCGCTCGAAAACGCACGCTTGCATCAGATGGCAGTCACGCGCGTCGAGCAAGAAATGGAGATTGCACGCTCGATCCAGGCTAACTTGTTTCCACGCACGTTGCCGCTCATTCCGGGTGTCGGGCTCGCGGCCCGCTGTATCCCCGCCTTTGAGACCGGCGGCGATTTTTATGATGTTTTACCGCTGGGCGACAACCGCTTCGGCTTCTCGATTGGCGATGTTTCAGGTAAATCCTTATCGGCCGCGATGTTAATGGCCGTTGCCCGCTCGATCGTGCGCTCCGAGGCAATTGACCATGCGGCGCCCGATGTGGTCATGGCCGAGACCAACAAACTTATTGCGCAGGATATTCCGCCACGCACCTTCGTGGCACTCTGCTATGCGGTCTAT
>JBBRHB010000165.1:0-9108 GCA_038223355.1 Chloroflexales bacterium | reverse complement strand
GTGCCGCCAGACATTAATGCGCAAGTCATCGCACGCCATTTTGCGGTATTCAAAGCCCACATGGAAGCGGCTCGTAGCTATGTTCCCCAGCCGTATAGTGGCTACCTGACGTTGTTGCAAGCACGCGATCCAGTCCTTGATGGCGCTGACTATACTGCGTTGTGGGATACCTTAGTAGGTGGTGGCATCAGCCGGTTACAGGTAGCGGGCAATCATTATACGTTGTTGCAGCCGCCGCACGTCCAGGCACTCGCCGACTATTTGATTGCCTCATTAAGCCCCTCGAGCGCCGGGGAGGATGAATTCGCGCTTGCACGTAACCGATGAATTGCAGAGGTGATGCTACGGTGTGGTTGCGAACGAACAAGGAAGAACGGGTAGACCCGGTTAGGTGGGCAACGCTGGCGTTGCAACATGTGTGAGCGCCGCTTTACCGTCCGTTTCACCAGCTGTGTCAGTACATGGCTCATCCAAGCAGGGTTTCGCTCGCTGAAAGCTCTCATGCGGCTCTACGATAATCATGATGGAGCCCTGTGGGGCCTACTTGCTGTATCCGCCTGTGTTTTTGGGTCATTCATCTTTATCAAGTCTGCCTGCTTTCAGGGCTTGGGATGGTCTCCACCGACCGTATAGATCTCACCGACTGAGGAACTTGTACAATGGTGGGGAGGGATAGGCCGCCGTTTCTTAAAGGTTCGAGACCAGGCGTCGCACGGGAGGAGGCATCGATGTTCACAACGCTCGTGAATCGAGTTAAGCAGGCGATGGCTATAGCTGGGACTGCGCACACAGATTTCAGTTAGAACCAAGCCTGTGAACAGCTCACTCACCCTCGGAAGCTTGCAAGACCTTGTTCGCACCAAGCCGCAACTCATTGCCGAAAATGCCTTGCTTCGGCAGCAACTCATCGTCCTCAACCGCAGCGTCAAACGCCTGCGTTTGACCAGCATGGATCGTTCAATCTTAGTCCTCTTGGCCAGCCGCCTTCGTGCGTGGAAGGATGCCGTGCTGATTGTCCAACCCGACACACTGCTGCGCTGGCACCGTCAGGGCTTTCGTTTATTTTGGCACCGGAAGTCACGAGCGGGAGCCCGCGCACCTCGTATTTCGGCCGAGACGATTACGTTGGTCAGGGAGATGGCCGTCAACAACCGCTTGTGGGGCGTCAAGCGCATTCAGGGCGAACTGTTGAAACTCGGAATCAAGGTCTCCAAGCGCACAATCCAGCGCTACCTCCGACAAGCGCGCCCGCCACGACCCTCCGACCAGACCTGGTCAACCTTCCTCCGCAACCATGCCAACGACATCTGGGCCTGCGACTTTCTGCAGGTCACGGATGTCTTCTTCCGGCCGCTGTTCGCCTTCTTCATCACCGAACTGGGTTCGCGCCGTATCGTTCACGTTGGCGTCACGCGCGCTCCAACGGACGAATGGGTCGCACAGCAATTACGCGAGGCGACGCCGTTTGGGGTTGCTCCACACTATCTCATTCGTGACAATGACGCGAAATACGGTCGTCACTTCGCAGCCGTTGCGGCTGGGACCGGGATTGAGGTGCTCCGCACGCCGATCAAGGCGCCGCGCGCAAATGCCATCTGCGAACGCTTATTGGGCAGCGTGCGCCGTGAATGCCTTGACCATGTGCTGAGTGTGCATGCTACCCCGTATTGGCTACTTAGCGCATCCGCACAAAAATATGCTGGATGATGAAAGTAGCCAGTACGGCCGGACAAGTATCACCTAAGAGAAAACCAAAGCAGGCAAGAGTCTCGCTGCGTCTACGCTCGGCGTAGGAAGGATAGGCCATGCTCCACCGTGCCAGATAGCGCGCAAAAGCCCTGGGATACGTTGGCAGGCCGAAACACGATGCCATGCGCGGCGAGAAGTGCATCGGATGCCACCAAACATGAGAAGGTGGCTGACCACTTGCATTCGTCACATGCGTTGCCCCAGGGCTTTTGCGCGCTACCCAATCACCTCTGCCTTACAGTCCATCCACGAACTGTTCATGATTCGATCTCCTCGGTAGTTGAGGGTCGAGGATCATTGTAAACGACAGGATAGAACTGGTTCATGGCAGCTTCTCCTGTGAAAATCCCGTCTCTCTATCGGTTAGCAGGCCGGAGCAGGTGCTGGTGACACCTGGACGATGAATTCAAGGCCCTCGATCTTCCGCTGCATGCGCTTCACGAGCTGCCGTTTGGCTGCGTCGCTCGGTGACGGCGTTCCGATCTCGCGGTACGGAACCCGGACCTTCAACATATGATAGATCGCCACCACCAACCGGTGCGCCACCGCCATGATCGCTTTTTGTTTGCCGCGTCGCACGGCTAATCGCCGATACACGGCGGCCAGATGCGACGCGTGGACGACGTTTCCGCACACTACAGGATAGTTGCGCTGGGGTGCGGCTTCATCCATCAACACCAGCTAGGCCGAGGCAAAGTCCCATTCCTTATCCGACACGTCAGACGGATAGGCTCGTTGAATACGTTCTTCCATGCTCGAAGCATACCAACTCCGTCCGAAAGTGCATAACAATTTCTAGAGTCAACTCGTCCACGCCTCTGCCTGATGTGATTCGGTGGCCCGAAACTCCACACGCTCTTGTCTCCTGTTTAGGCCTGCATCCGCTGAGCCGCGATCTGGCGTCGCATCGCCATTTCGTCGAGCAGCGTGAACTCTTGCATGAAACTGCCGTGCTTGACGCGGTGCTGTGAAAGACACATTACTCGCACCCGTGCCCCACTCGGCGCACCGAGATAGCCATAGCCGGAGTGCGTGCCGCTCAGCGTCCAGCGGACTGCCACATGGTAACCCTGTGTATCATTGCCAGTCCAATACACCTGATCCACTCCCACACTCGCATCGGGCACCATCGCCAACAGCGTCAGAATCGCGATGGTTCGCTCGCTCGGCCCCTGTAACTTGCGGTTGTTGTTAGTAATACAGACGTGGCTGAGATCATAGCGCTTGCTGATCTGGTTGAGCATACGCCTGTTCCACACCTCGTGATAGGTCGTGCGAATGAAGTCCTCGATGTCGAAGCCTTCTTCCGGCCGCGTCGGCAGTGGCTTGGGCGCGTACTGGCCTAGCATCCGTTCCGGGTCCGCTACCGGTAACGGCAACGCCCCCTGTGCTAGCATCGTGCGCGCTTGTTGCTCGATAACGCTGTCAAGGTCATAGCCCAACTGGTTAATCAAGCAGATCTCGTCGCGCAGTAGCCATTCCTCGAAGATCAGGTTCTCTTTTGCCAGACAATTCGCTATCGCGCGCACCAATACTTTCTTGCCAGTGGGAGGCCCGTACATCGTATAGCCCAGATTGTAGCCGACCGATGTCACAAGGTGCGAGGTGTGGAAGCCATCGTCTTCATTGCCGGACCAGATCACATCATCGGCATACACGCGCCGCTCGGGGAAGGCAGCCAGCCATTCAAGCGTCGCGGCAACCACACCCTCGCGACCAGGGGCGTCGCCCATACTGCCATGGACGAGGCAGTTGTGCTGATACGTATCGTAAATATAGCCGACCTCTTTTTCCTCCCAGATGCGGTGCGTGATGCGCACGATGTAATCGACAATGTCCGTGTACTCTGCCTCGAAACCGCGCATTGGCATGCGACGCTCGCCCGGTGCATACCGGGCGATATCACGGTTATCGAATACCACGGGTGTGGAGTGGCTGTTTGTGCCCGTCATGCGTTTTGGCTCCTTGTTCTCAAGCCTAGTTTTCGGTCGTTCGCTCCTGGGAACTCCACAAGAGCACTAGAGTGTTTGGCCACCTGTGTTGCGCAGTCCTTAATATGGGCTACCTTATGACCGAGCTTCGACACCACCTTGAAACGCGGCAAGTGTCTGCTGCGTCGCGAGGGCTAGGAGTCGTACATCGCTGAGCAGCGTGAGGAATTGCATCCCTTTGGCCTGCATCCGCAGCGCGTATTCCGCACTGCCGGTATGCATTCCCACGATAATGTGGTGCGTGCCCGCACTTGCTACAATATGATCAACGAGCGCGGTGAGTTCTGGCGCTGTGGGATCAAGACGCGCAGGATAGCCGTAGCTGGCGCTGAGATCGGCCGGACCAATATAGATTGCGTCAAGGCCCGGTGTGCTGAGAATGTCATCAAGATTCTCGACTGCTTCGCGCGTCTCGATCATGGCTATGGTGATCAGTGCGGCATCGGCATGGGCGATGTAGTCGTCGCCTGCGTAGAGCGCGGCCCGCGTCGGTCCAACACTCCGATAGCCGCTGGGGGCATAGCGGCATGCACCGACAAACGCTGCACATTGGGCACGCGTATTGATCATCGGACAAATGATGCCATAGCAGCCGGCATCGAGCATCTTCATGATGATCCCGGGATCGTTCCACGGCACGCGCGCCAGGGGGATCGTCGCCGTCGTCTGGATGCCTTGGAGCATCTGCAGAGCCGCTTGAAAATCGACCAGCCCGTGCTGGAGATCGATTGTCAAGCTATTCCAGCCTTGATGCGCGCTTACCTCGGCGGCGAAACCGTCGGGGATGCTCAACCAGCCATTGACGACGCAGCCACCGCGCTCCCAAATTGTTCGGATTGTATTTTCGCGCATACATCACCTGGAGAGAAGACCAGCGATCTGGTGTTGGCACTGGTAAGAATACGTTTGCATTAGATTACACGATTCATAGCCTCTTGACAACTGGCAAAAGCATGATAGTGTAGCAGCATACGTATGCAGTCCTAGCTCGTATAGTTCGTTTCGAGGAGTGTTTTGCTCATGCCTCTCTCTTCGTCGATGACCCATCCAACCTTTACCTCCGAGCAGATGCAGCGCGACTACGTTGTGCACTTTGAAGAACTGAAAAACCGTGGCATTCCGCTCATGTTCATCGACAGCATTTTGCCGGGCCACCAGCGCATGAACTACACGGTGATCGGTGACACGGCTAGCGAAAACCCCGAATTTGCGCCGGCGATTACCGTGCCACACAAGTTTCAGCTAGGCATGGGCTACGCTGCTCCCGGCAACGGCCCCGCCTTTCATACCCACGATTACGTTGAGATGTTCCTGATCCTCAAGGGCAAATGGCGCTTCTACTGGGGTAACACTCCGGACGAGATTGAGGGCGAGACGTTGCTCCGCAAGTGGGACATGATCACCTTGCCTCCTGGCTTGTATCGTGGCTTCGAAGTCGCAGGGAAAAAGGTAGGCTGGTTCTTTGCCGTCCTCGATCCGCATCCCGTCTTCTTGAGTAAAGACCCCTACTGGGCCCCCGAGGTGGAGCGACGTGCCGCGGAACACGGTTTTCATGCCGATGACCACGGCAAGATGGTCAAGCCCGATAATTATGCCGAACTGCGCGAGCAGATGTTGACGCAGCTGCAGCAACTTCAGCCCAAGCTTTTCAAGCGATAGCACCAGCGGGTACGAAAATCATGAAACGCAGCACCGAATATATATTAACAACGCACGTCGGCAGCTTGCCCCGCCCCCAGGAGGTCGTGGATCTCCTCTTCGCCCAGGATCGCGGTGATGCCTACGACGCCGCCGTCTTCGAGTCAACCATGCAGTGCGCCGTTAGCGATGCGGTGGCCAAACAGGTAGCAGTGGGCATTGCAGTCGTGAGCGACGGCGAGATGAGCAAAATCAGCTATGCGACCTACATTCGCCACCGCCTCAACGGCTTCGAGATCGGCGAAATGCCACGCGCTACCCCCCAAGACCTTGATGATTTTCCCTCCTTCAAGGATCGGCTCGCCAAAATGGGGGGCACGCCCCAGTACCATCGCCCCATTTGCCGCGGCCCTATAACCGTCAAGGATCTCTCATCGTTGCACGCCGATATTCGTCATCTCACGACCGCTGCCAAACAGCATGGGGCTACGGAAGCATTTATGAATGCCGCGTCGCCGGGCGTGATCGCGGTCTTTCAGCCCAACGAATACTATTCCGATCACGAGTCCTATCTCTTCGCCCTCGCAGATGCGATGCGCACCGAGTACGAAACCATCGTCGCTGCCGGCTTGCTGCTCCAGATCGACTCGCCCGACCTTGCGATGGGTCGCCATATCAAGTTCCGCGATGCCGACGATGCGACCTTTCTGCGCAACGCGGAGCTACAGATCGAGGCATTGAACCATGCGCTCGCGAACGTCCCTGCCGATCGCCTGCGCATGCATCTCTGTTGGGGCAACTATGAAGGACCGCACACCCACGACATTCCTTTGGAAAAAATCGTGCAAGTGGTCCTTAAAGCCAAGCCGCAAGCCTTGCTAATCGAAGGTGCCAATCCCCGCCATGCCCACGAGTGGGCGCTATGGCAGGACGTGCAACTGCCGGATGATAAAGTGTTGGTCCCCGGCGTGATCGATAGCGTCAGCAACTTCGTGGAACATCCCGAGCTTGTCGCGCAGCGCATCCGCCAACTCGCCGGCCTGGTCGGTCGTGACCGCGTGATGGCGGGCACCGATTGTGGTTTTGGCACCTTCGCCGGTTTTGGCGCGGTCCATCCCGACATCGCCTATGCCAAGCTCCGAACCCTGGCTGATGGGGCAGCGCTGGCGAGCCAAGAGCTGTGGCCCCAATGAGGCGCTCAACTACCGCTAAACGATCGAATGACGACAACTGGCTAATAAAGCGAAGAGTGAGTAGCCTATGCGAGTCTTGAAGCAGGGAAAAAGCCAGGCGGAGACCCATGACGCCGATGGCAAGGTGCGGGCAACAGTCGAGCAGGTTATCGAGGACGTGCGAATCAATGGTGACCGTGCGGTCCGTCAATTCTCTGAGAAGTTTGACAAATGGTCGCCCGCAAGTTTCCTCTTGGCGCCGAAGGAAATCGATGCCATCATGGCGAGCCTGCCCGAGCACGTCATCACCGACCTCACGTTCGCCCAGGCGCAGGTGCGTAACTTCGCGCAAAAGCAGCGTGCATCCCTGCACGATATTGAGGTTGAAACCCTGCCGGGCGTCTTCCTTGGCCACAAAAACCTGCCGGTATCGAGCGTTGGCTGTTACGTTCCAGGTGGCCGCTATCCCATGGTTGCATCGGCTCACATGAGCGTGCTGACCGCGAAAGTCGCCGGGGTCAAGCGCGTCATCGGCTGCACGCCCCCGATGAATGGCAAGGCTCCGGCCGTTACGGTCGCCGCCATGGTGTTGGCCGGCGCGGACGACATCTATATTCTTGGTGGCATCCAGGCCATCGCCGCTATGGCATTCGGCACCGAGTCGATCCAAAGCGTTGATATGCTTGTCGGGCCGGGCAATGCCTACGTGGCCGAAGCCAAACGCCAATTGTTTGGTCGCGTTGGCATCGATCTGCTGGCTGGGCCAACCGAAGTGCTGGTCATCGCCGACGAGACGGCGGATGCCGAAATCTGCGCTACCGATCTGCTGGGCCAGGCCGAACACGGTCCGACGTCGCCCGCCGCGCTCATGACTACCAGTGAACGGCTTGCTCTTGACACGCTACGGGAGATCGAGCACCAGCTCCAAACCTTGCCGACTGCCGACATTGCCGGCGTGGCCTGGCGCGAGTATGGTCAGGTCTACCTCTGCGACAGTGAGGACGAGATGGTGGCCCTGGCCGATCAGCTCGCCTACGAGCACGTCGAAGTCTTAACACGCAATCCGCGCTATTTTCTGGATCATCTGACCAACTACGGCGCGCTCTTCCTCGGCAAAGAAACAAATGTGGCCTACGGCGACAAGGTGATCGGCACCAACCACACCTTGCCCACACGCGGTGCGTCGCGTTACACAGGAGGACTATGGGTTGGCAAGTTTCTTAAAACCGTAACCTACCAGGAAATCCGGACGCCGGCAGCCAGTGCATTAATCGGTGACTATGGCGCGCGGCTGTGCGAACTCGAAGGCTTCGTGGCCCACAAAGCGCAGTGCGATCTGCGAGTGCGACGCTATGGCACGCATGCGGAAGAATAAGTTGGCGACGGGCCGCAGCGCGAATGCGACCGGCACCGAAGCAGGTCGTCCTGTCACCTCGGTCGAGGTGGCACGCTTAGCCGGCGTCTCGCAGTCCACCGTCTCACGCGTTTTCAGCGCCAACAACCTCGTCGCCGGCGAGACCAGCGCCCGCGTGGTGGAGGCAGCGCACACGCTCAAATACCAGCCCAATGCCATCGCCCGCAGCCTGATCACGCGCCGCACGGATATGATCGGCATTGTCATGGCCGAAATAACCAGTCCGTTCTACCCCTATGTTCTAGAAATGTTTACCAAGCGCTTACACGAACTTGGCAAGCGCGTGCTGCTCTTTAGCACCGGTCCTGATGGCGACGTTGATGAGACGCTGCAAGATGTCTTGAAGTATCAGGTGGACGGCCTGATTGTCGCGAATGCGACCTTGTCATCAATGCTGGTGAGTGAATGTGCGCAACGCGGCACGCCCTTGATGCTGTTCAATCGCTATGTTCGTGGTGCGCAATCCAGCGCGGTCTGCTGCGACAACGTCGCGGGAGGGAGGCTCGTGGCGGAAATGCTGATGCAAGCCGGTCACCGGAACATGGCGTATATCGCCGGTAGGCACAATACATCGACTAATGTTGACCGTGAACACGGTTTTAGTCAGCGGCTGCAGGAATTAGAGTATGGGCCCTTCGTCCGCGAGGCGGGCGAGTACACCTATCAGTCGGGCTACGACGCCGCCCAGCGTTTGCTGCACCGTGACACGCCGATTGACGCTATCTTTTGCGCCAACGACATCATGGCACTTGGTGCCATTGACGCAGCACGCGATCTGCATGTCAAGGTGCCCGACGAACTTTCAATCATCGGCTTCGACGATATTCCGGCTGCCCGATGGACGGCCTATAACTTGACCACGGTGCGCCAGCCGGTCACGACCATGATCGATATAAGCATACGCCAGCTGCTAGAGCGCATCGCGTCGCCCGAGGTCGATCCGGTTATCACCTTTGTCGCCGGCAAATGGGTCCAACGCGGCTCGGCGCGCATCGCTCCCAAGCAGGCAACGCTATGATGTCGCTCCACCAAAAAGTCGTCCTTGTGACGGGCGGTGGCGGCGGCATCGGCTCGGCGATCTGCGAAACCTGTGCGGCGGCGGGTGCCTCACTGGTGATTACCTATAACCACGACGAGGGCAAGG
>JBBRHB010000164.1:0-9109 GCA_038223355.1 Chloroflexales bacterium | reverse complement strand
GCTCCTCAAGTCGTCCGTGCCCTTTCTCCACACGACACATCGTCCGGAAGTCGAATGGCACGGCGCTACAGCCTGGGCCGATGTGCTCTGGGGCAAACAACAGTTCCACTTCATCATGGAAGGCTGGTTGGTTCTCCTTGACGAGCCACAGGTAATCGCCCCCGGCTTCGACGATCTGGCAACTCAACTCCCGTTGGGTAAACATAGCACCACCCGTGACCACCACTCCGTGCAGGTCAAGCTGGTGGAGGAGGCGTGGGGCCGCGGTAATTTCGTTGGCTTTGGCGTCGACGGCGACTTGGACAAGGACCAGGCCACGTTCTGGAAGATAGGCGGCCAACAGGTGGACACCATGGGTATGGCCATGTGGGATCGTGCCGCGCAGCGTTTTGCCATCGAGGGCGAGCAAGATGCTCCCGCGGGCCGGGAGTTCAGCCGTGGGTGGCAGCAAGACGTGGCGCACGACCTGGCCCAGTTCCTCGGGATCCACCGCATAGCCAAGCAGCCGACTCCAGGTCGATGGATGGGGCATGCTCTGGCGCGCCAAGCCACACAGGGCAGTCAGTTCAGGTATCTGCAGCCGCGCCCACTCGGCGATAGCGCGCACGGACTGCTGGCCGGCGAGCTTGGCGAGGATGGCAAGCAAGAGCGTGGCGGCGAGGGGGTAGCCGACGCCGCGCGGGTCACGCTGGTCAACGAGGGAGTGGAGCGCGGCGTAGAGCGCACCGAGCGAGAAGAGGAGCGGTTGATTGGGCAGGGTGAGCAGCGCTGGCACTATGGTACGATTCATCACACACCTTTTGTATGAAGGGCTTCAACACCACCATCATACAAAAGGTGTGTCTCGTTCATCCACTATCGTACCTCAATCCTCCATCCCGACTTTGCAACAGCCGTGCAATCGTCGGCGTATGTACTCTTGCCCTGACATCCCTGCGGCACGCCTTGCACCTGGGTGCTTGCGCTGAAAGCAGTGCGGAGGCATAGTTCGCATGACGGAAAAGAGCTGAATCATGCATCGAATGGGACTGATCGTCTTCGTGTTCGTTGCCCTCATAGCGGGGCTGTTGATAGGGTGGCTGGACTCGCGCCCGACCTGGGATGATACGGGCATCACTGTCGGGCTGATCGTTATAACTTGTATACTCCTAGGCTTGGCTCGCCCCCAGCAGGCTTGGGTGTGGGCGCTATTGGTGGGAGGATGGGTTCCCGTGCTGAATATAGTGCTTCACCATAACTATGGCTCAGTCCTTGCCCTAGCGTTCGCCTTTGTAGGAGCATACGCGGGGGCTTATGGTCGAGGGCTGTTAACGCGTTCAGGCAGCGCCTAGAAGACAACACCAGGGAGATCACTTCAGCTTCACGGACTTCCATTGCTAGCAACACATAATGGATCGTCTTCGGGCCGTCCGGCAGGTACGCCGATTCCGTACTATGATTAACGCGGTGGGAGTAGTTGATGAGGGGACAGACGCCGTGAAGGGTTGGCTAGCAGGCATCGGGCTTGGTTTTGCCAGTACAGAGCTGAGTGCAGCACTGCTCGGCTGGCGGGGTATGACCGTCCTAGATGGTGAGTGGGGCAAGCTAGCGGGGCTGGTCGCCTGCCTGGGGGCCGGTGCGTTAGTCATGCACGCTCGTCCTTGGTCGGTGGCGGGAGGCGTCGTGGTCGGCAATATCTTGCATACGGCAACGGCGCTTTGGCGGCGGCGGGATTTATCACCGCATGCTTTTTTTGCTCCCGGCTCCCGCAGCCACTACCGGGTGGAGCGCACCATGATCCCGTTAGCCGACGGGAGGCTGCCAGGGGTGTTATTCGAGCCGCCTGGCGCGCACGCGGCGATAGTGGTGATGCATGGAGCTGGATCGAATAAAACGTCGTATACCTGGCCGCTAATTGAGGGCTTGTTGGCTGCCGGTTATGCGGTATTGACCATTGACCTCGATGGCCATGGCGAAAATGAGCGAGTTCTCGATTTTCCGCAGGTTCTAGATAATCCGCGCTTTGCGGTCGCCACTCTACGCGAGCGGTATGAGACGGTAGGGCTGGCCGGGATCAGCATGGGTGGCTGCTTGGCAGCACGCGCAGTCGCGGAGGGACTGGTTGTTGATCACCTCATTTTGATCTCGTCCCCGATCCACGTCAACTATACATCGTCCGTGGTGCGGCGCGAGTATCTTACAGTGCTCCAGCCGGCCGCCTGGAATCTTCACCGGCACGCCGGAACACTGCCGCTCATGGCGATGTGGAAAGAGCCAGCAGGTACGCATGCGGTTGACGTGCTGACGATGATCGACCTGCTGGATCTCGAAGGTAGTGTGAAGAAGATTACCTGTCCGTTGCTTTTAATATATGCGGGGTTGGATTTGATTGCCCCCGCTGAGCATGGCAAGCGCCTTGTGGCAGAGGCACCCGGAGCCAAGTTGGTGGTGATTTCGGGTGCGACGCACCTATCGGTGAGTCTCGATGGCCGGGCGATTAAGGCGATGGTCGGCTGGCTCGCTCACGTGGGCCCAAACCAGCCGCGCTTTATACCAAGTCGTGTTGATCCGCCGCTGGCCGGTCAGATTGTGATGGCGGGGTAGATTTGCGGGCCGCGCCTACCACAATACCGGGGTCACCGTTGAAGGGCGAATGGATGACCATACCGGGGTCGCCGTTGAAGGGCGAATGGACCACGATACCTGGATCGATGCTCTTGCCGGTTGTCGGGGGGGTGCGGGGTACAGCTCCGACCTTGTCCTGGCGCTTGCTACCGCTGCCAGACCGACGGGCAAAGGCGACAAGCGCCAGGCCAGCTAGCATTAATAACACCAGTTTTTTCATAAAACGCCTCCTTCACAAATGTAACGGCAGCTGCCTTGCTGCATGCTGAACTTGTTTAAGCAATATCGGTTCCCTAGACATGGCTGGCCGAGCCGTACATTGATAGTCGAGCGGAGTACTTGCGTTACGCGCTGGCACATCGCTTGCATCTCATAAACTGTTACGAAGGATCGCTCGATGTTGCTGCTCGCGGAACGTTACCAATTGCTGGAGCCACTGCGCTCGGGTGGGATGGCACAGCTCTATATTGCACATGACCGCGCACTTGATCGACGGGTGGCAGTCAAGCGTATCAAGCCCGAACTCGTCCGCGATCCAACCTTACGCAAGCAGTGTTTATATGAAGCGCGGACGCTGGCTGCTTTGCGCCATCCGAACGTCGTTGAGATCTTTGATTGCGGTGATGACGAAGGACGACCCTATCTGGTCCTGGAGCTGATCGAAGGCCAAACATTGGCTGATCTGCTACCGCTGCCACCGCCGCAAGCGCTCCACTATTTGTTGCAAACAGCAGCTGCGCTGGCCTTTTGCCATGCCCAGAGCATCGTACATGCGGATATTAAGCCATCCAATATCATGATTACCAACGCTGGCAACGTGAAGTTGATTGACTTCGGGATCGCGTGCCCAGAAGGAGAACTCATGGATGGCCCACTCGTCGGGTCACCCCACTATGTGTCACCGGAGCGGGTGCTGGGAAAACCATTGTTGGCGGCCAGCGACATTTATTCATTTGGCATCGTCTTATTCCAGATGATTACAGGGCAGGTACCGTTCAACGGATCGGATGCGAGTGAGATTGCACATCAGCACGTGTCGGAACTCGTGCCTTTAATGAGCGAGGTGCTCGTGAGTGTGCCCTTAAGTCTTGACCGCGTGGTGGCACGGGCGACTGCGCAATCACCGCTGGCGCGCTACCGGAATGGCACCGCTTTGCTCCAGGCGCTCTATCAAACACGTCACGACCTACTCGGTGTACCCATACCGCAGCTTGATCCGGAAGAGCGCTCGATTTGTTCGGCGACGGCCTTATGGGAAAAGGCAACCGGGCTGATCGAACGGCCCCAATTGGCGGCGGCATGATCCTCGATAACCGCTATGAGGTCCGTCAGGTGCTGTATAGCGATACCTCGATCAGCTTGCATCGGGGCTATGATCAGGTGCTCAACCGGCCAGTTGCCATTGAGCAACTTCAACCACAGCTCGCGGCCGACCCGCAAGTGGTCGCGCGCTTTCTGGATACGGCCCGCGGGCTAGCAATGGTCGAGCTACCCCACGTCGCGGCGCTGTATGACCAGAGCGAGGTGGCAGGACACCCATTTCTAATCTTCGAAGATCCGTTGCCAACCACTGTGTCAGCCGGGGCGCCGTTGCCGGCCGGACAAGTAGTCATGTTAGTGCGGCAGGTGGCTGAGACGTTGCGGGTCGCCCAGGGCCGTGGTGGCGCAATGCCGGTGATTACACCGGAAACGGTGCGGTATGATGCGGATGGACGCATCCAGATCATGCAAACGGGTCTCGCAGCACAAACACCGGTGAGCGGTGCCATGTCTTCGCTGGGGCTGCTGCTTTTGGTTGCTTTGACCGGTAGTCCCGATGGACGGGGAACAACAGCGCTGTCACCGGCATTCATGCGGGTGGTCGAACGGACCCGTGGGAACCAGTATGCCGATCCGGCAGCTCTTGTTCATGATCTGCAAGCCGCCGAACGGCAGGCTACCGTACAGACGGTGGTCGTTCCGCCACCCTCACAGCCACAGGGGCCGCTGCCCAATGAAGCGCCTACGCAGCTGGTGGGAACATTGGCAGCAGCGCCTACGGCCACTGAGCCACGTCGGCTGGGCTTCGGGCGTCTAGCGCTCTTAGGGCTGCTTGGTGTACTGTTGCTGGCAAGCCTGCTCATATTTGTGCGCCGACCCGGACCTGGGACAGGCACTGCTACTCTGCCGCCAAGCAGCACAGCACAGGCACTCCAGCCTGGCGCCGTAACGACCACGACCGCGCTCTATGGTCTGCCTACGCACACCAACGGGCAGCCCTATACCGTGGCTACTGCAAACGGTCGACCGTTAAATATCCGCCAAGGACCAAGCATTGCGAGCAATGTCATCGGTACGGCGGCGCAAGGGACGACGGTGCAAGTATTTGATACCCCGGTACAGGCCGATGGCTATACGTGGGTGCATATCCAAACCGGCACGGCCGACGGTTGGTGTATCCGTGAGGCGCTCAGGAAATAGGGAGTACGTACGCCAGGGCATTTGCATGTCTCTGCCAGACCGTGCTACACTGACGCTTGTCATGAACGTTCCTGTACCCGTCGATGCCGATGGCGTTGGTGCTGTGCTGCTCCTACGGCGCGGTTTTAGTGTATATCCATGATGCGTTGGACACTCAATATAATACCTGAGACGTTCGCGATCTACCGGCTGCCGCCCGGCGCAGAGTTGCCACACTGGGCGACAAGTGGTTCGATCTGGTCGATCACGCGCACCATGGATGAACTATCGGTGGTGTGTCAAGTACAGGTCCAGGTAAAGGCAACGATCCCTCGTGAAGCCCCCTGGCGTTGTTTAAGGGTGCAGGGACCGCTCGCGTTTACGCTGACTGGAGTCATTGCTGCACTGACGCAGCCACTGGCCGATGCTGGCATCAGCGTTTTTGTCCTTTCTACGTTTGACACCGATTATGTGTTTATCAAGGCCGCCGACTTTCCTCGGGCGATCGAGGAATTGGTCGGGGCCGGACATGAGGTTGTGCCATGACCGTTAAAGCATTGCCGGTGAGCGAGCAAGCCACATCGCTAAGTCCCGACGATCTGCGTAAAATGTTCGAGTTGATGCTCCTGGCGCGTCTGCTAGACGAACGCCAGTGGGTTGTAAATCGACAGGGTAAAGTGCCCTTTGTGGTTTCCTGCCAGGGACATGAGGCTGCGCAGATCGGTAGCGCGTATGCCTTGCAGGCCGGTAAAGATTGGGTCTTGCCCTACTATCGCGGGCTAGGCGTGGTTTTGACGCTCGGTATGAGCCCGGAAGAGGTGATGCTGGGCGTGTTTGCACGAGCGACCGATCCATCAAGTGGTGGTCGTCAAATGCCAGCCCATTATAGCTCGCCGGCGCTCCATATTATTACCCAATCCTCGCCTACGGGGACCCAAGTGGCGCACGCGGCAGGTGTGGGGTTGGCCATTCATATTCGCAACAGCGTCGCGGGCAAGCTTGTCGATGATGCCGTGGTCTGGGTATCCTTCGGTGAAGGGGCATCGTCACAAGGCGACGTACATGAGGCGATGAATCTGGCGGGGATCCACAGGCTGCCGGTCCTCTTTTGCTGCGAGAATAATAGCTATGCGATCTCGGTGCCCCAACATAAGCAAATGGGTGTACAGGATGTGGCGTCACGCGCGGCAGGCTATGGCTTTCCCGGTGTGGTAGTGGACGGCACCGATCCGATTGCTTGCTATGAGGCGACGACGGTTGCGGTTGAGCGCGCGCGCAATGGCGACGGCCCAACCCTGCTTGAATTTAAATGTGAACGGCTGACGCCGCACTCGTCGGACGATAATGACCGCAGCTATCGCAGCATCGACGAACTTACCGCGATGCGACAACATGATCCACTGCCACGGTATGCCAGCTATCTCAAGGAAGAAGGCATGCTCACGGACGCGGATGAGCAAATGATGCGGGCACGCCTTACCCAACAGGTTGATGCTGCGGCCAAGGCGGCTGAAGCGGCACCAGAGCCTGATCCCGCCACAGTCCTGCGGCACGTCTTCGCGGAAACCAACGATTAATCTTACAGTTGTAACGGGATATCTCCGATGGAAATGACATTTTTGGAAGCGATCCGGGCAGGGCTAGACGAAGCTATGGCCGCCGATGAGCGCGTCTTTATTTTTGGTGAAGATGTTGGCAAGCGTGGCGGCGTCTTTCGCGTCACTGAAGGTCTGGCCGACAAATATGGCGAGGCGCGGGTGATGGACTCGCCGTTGGCCGAATCGATCATCGTCGGCGCCTCAATTGGCGCTGCCTGTTATGGGCTGCGGCCCGTCGCCGAGATTCAATTTGCCGACTTTATCTGGCCCGCGACGAATCAAATCGTGAGCGAGGCCGCGCGTCTGCGTTACCGCTCGAATGGGATGTGGGGCTGTCCAATCGTCATCCGCGCGCCCTATGGCGGTGGCATTCACGGCGCGCTGTATCATTCCCAAAGTATTGAGGCGTTTTTCGCGCATGTCCCGGGCCTAAAGGTTGTCGCACCGTCAACGCCCTATGATGCGAAGGCGCTGATTAAAGCCGCCATCGCTGATCCCGATCCCGTATTGTTCCTTGAGCATAAGAAAGCCTATCGGTTGATCAAAGGTGAAGTGCCCGAGGAGCCCTATGATGTGCCGATTGGCAAGGCTGATGTCAAGCGCGAAGGCAGCGACCTGACGATTATTACCTATGGCTTGATGGTGCATTATGCCCTGGAGGCCGCCGAAAAATTGGCCAGCAGCGCGGGGCTACAGGCTGAAGTGGTCGACCTGCGCACGATTCGGCCGCTCGATACAGCCACGATTTTGCAAAGCGTGCGCAAAACGGGCAAAGTTTTGATCCTTCACGAAGATGGACTGACCGGGGGCATCGGCGGCGAAATAGCGGCGCTCATCGCTGAGCACGCCTTCGAGTACCTCGACGCGCCCGTGATGCGGCTGGCAGGTCCTGATATTCCGGCGATGCCGTTTGCCTCCTCCCTCGAACACGAATACGTGCTGTCGGTCGAAGACATTCTCGACAAGTTGCAGGCGATTGCAGCATATTAAGGACCTGCCATGCCAGTTGATGTCAAAATGCCACAGTTGGGTGAGAGCGTGACCGAAGGCACGATTGGCCGCTGGCTGAAGCAGCCGGGCGACACCATTGAGGAGTTTGAGCCGCTGCTAGAAGTGATGACCGATAAGGTTGATACGGAGGTGCCGGCGACGATTAAAGGCACACTCTTCGAGATCCTGGTACCCGAGGGAGAAACCGTCCGCGTCGGCACCGTGATCGCGCGTTTGATCCAGGCACCGGAAGCGGGGAGCAGTGACGTTGCCACGGCGCCCCTGCGAGCGACGCTGCCTCGCGCACCGATCTCGCCGGTCGTAGCACGCCTGGCTAACGAGCATCAGCTTAATCTGGACGACATTCAGGGTAGCGGGGGCAGTGGGCGGGTGACAAAGAAGGACATTGAGGCGCTTCTGGCGCAGCGGTCATTGACGGGGAGTTCTGCGCTCACAGTGATGAGCGATGGCGATGAAGCGCTTAACCCACAGGCGGTTGTTGATCCGGTGGAGGCACCGCCGTTGCAACGCAAGCAGCGAGAAATGGACGCCTCTGTTTCAGAGCCCGCTGCTGTGGTCGCAGGCTTGGGGCCGGATGATGAACTTGTGCCGCTGACGTCGATGCGGCGTGCGATTGCGCAGCGTATGGTGCATGCACAACAGACGATACCGCATGTCACGACGGTAATGGAGGTCGATATGCACCGCGTCGTAGCGCACCGGGCCCAGCATCGCAGCGACTTTGAAAGGCAGGGTGTGAAGCTGACTTTCACCGCCTACATTGTTGAAGCAGTAGTGGCGGCGCTACGAGAAGTCGGGATCGTGAACAGCTCCTACGGTGAAGACGGTATCGTCCAACATCACCGCATACATATCGGCGTGGCCGTCGCAATTCCTGACGGCCTGATCGTGCCGGTAATTAAGGATGCGGACGATAAGTCATTGTTCGGGTTGGCCCGCGCCGTTAATGACCTGGCCGAGCGCGCACGGCTACGGCGCTTGCTGCCCGATGAGGTACAGGGCGGCACCTTTTCGATCACCAATCATGGCGTTTGGGGTTCGCTCTTCGCCATGCCCATCATTAATCAACCGCAGGCAGCGATTTTGGGCGTTGGTGTCGTCGAAAAGCGCGTAGTGGTCGTTAGCGAAGACGGGACGGACGCGCTGGCGATCCGGCCGATGTGCTATTTGAGCCTGACGTTCGATCATCGTGTCGCCGATGGTGCAACAGGCGACGCGTTTTTGGCGGCTACGAAGCGGACACTAGAAAGCTACAGCGCTACGTAGTTGTAGTATCATGATGCGAGGCAGCTTCGGTGCTGCAAGCTGGAGGATAGTTTGGCAGATATTACCTATGATGTTGCAATCATCGGGTCAGGACCGGGAGGCTATGTTGCCGCGATCCGCGCGGCGCAATTAGGCATGAAAGCCGCAGTCATCGAGCGAGGAGCGATGGGTGGTGTCTGCTTGAATATTGG
>JBBRHB010000163.1:0-9123 GCA_038223355.1 Chloroflexales bacterium | reverse complement strand
CCCTTTGGCTTAGCGTCGCAGAGTACCCTGATCAGCTACGAGCGAAGGCTGCCAGTGTCGGTCTCGATCTTGAACCCGCCCTGACGACAGGTGCCTTGAACGTGTTGCGCCTGTCGCCCGTCGAACTCAGGCCTGACGTCGTGGCTGACCAGTTGCTTGAGGCACTGACGCCGGGGACACACCAGCTAATTATTGACGACATCGCGAGCCTAATCCATGAACTCGGAGCCCGAGCGCCCGATTATCTGAACGCCCTGCGCGAACAGCTGTACGTGGCCGGCGTAACCAGTCTGTTCGTGTTGGACATTGAAGGCTTCGCCGGCTTCGGGCTAGAGGTGGCGCATGCGCCGTTGTTGTTGCTGGCTGAGAATATCCTCGTCGTGCAACAGCAGCTGGCCGCTAACCGCTTACACCGAATGCTCGCAATCTTGAAAATGCACTTTACCGGCTACGATCAGATGCTACGCGAGCTCGTTCTTGATGGTCGGGGCGTGCGCGTGTTGCGGCCCGGCGAAACGGTGGTGGCGGTGCTGCCGCAGGCTGTCCACCCGGATGATCGCGTTCAATAAGGGATCATGGGGATGGGTCTTCCAGTCCAGGTAAGCGAGGCGATGCAGGCCGTAATGAGGAGTGCCCAGCTGCCTGGCATCGGTGTAGCTGTGGCGCGGGGTCAGGCAGCACCGCAGTTCCTCTTTGTCGGGACCGATGCTGCCGGTGCGCCGCTTGGCAACGACAGTCTGTTCCCGGTCGCCTCGATCAGCAAGCTTGCAACCGCGTTGGCCGTGCTACGACTGGTCGATCAATCCGACCTGGGGCTTGATGCGCCACTTGGCAACTATCTGCCCCAAGCAGCAGCGTCTCAGCCGGGAGTGACGATGCGCACGCTGCTCAGCCATAGCGCTGGCTTACCGCTCGATGTTGCACCGGCGGATGCTCCGTATCAGGCTGATCTCTCCTGGGCCGGCCTTGCGAGCGCCTGCCTCCGCACGCCACTCGTCGCCGCACCGGCTACTCGCGTTCAGTACAGCAACGTGGGCTATGGCCTATTGGCCCTGGTCGTCGAGCAGCACTGGGGTCAGCGTTTCTCCGACGCGCTTGAAGCGCTAGTCCTCCAGCCACTCGCTGTGGAAGGCTATCTGGGAAGGGAGCCACTGCGAGCACCCATGCTCCTCGCTGACGTGCGCGGCATCCATCGGGGGTCACGGCTAGAGCCATTTAACTCGGCCTTCTGGCGGTCACTAGGGCTGCCCTGGGCTGGGCTAGTCACGACCCTTGATGGTGTGCTCCGGCTGGTCCGCGCCTTCGCGCCATGGCGAACTCAGTTTCTGCAGCCCGGCACGCGCCACGCGGCGACGGAGAACCAGACGTTTGGCCTTGGTGGTGGCTTTGGCGGACCGCTCTGGTGGCCGGTCTGCCCGTGGGGCCTAGGACCTGAACTACGGGGCGTGAAGACGCCTCACTGGATCCCGCCAGAAGTTCCGCTTGGCGCCTTCGGTCATACCGGTGGTTCGGGCTGCTTGGCATGGTACGATCCCAACACGACGACGGCTTGGGCAATCATGGGCACCCGCACTGCAGACAGCGGCTGGCTCTTACGCAAGAGCCAGCCGGTCAGTACGGCCTTAATCGCAGTTGGCTGAGGTATCTTGTCGATGCGCTCTTTTTTAGTGCCGACGCAGTGCTATAGCGGCTCCACGTTCGCATTTTCGGCGATCACTCGTTGGTACCAGCGCCCGCTATCCTTCAAAATACGTTGTTGCGTGGTGTAATCGACATAAGTAATGCCAAAACGCTTGGTATAACCGAAGGCCCACTCGAAATTATCCATCAATGACCATACGTAATATCCACGGAGCGGCACCCCTGCCTTAATGGCCCGCTCTGCCTCAGCGAAGTGTGTATGTAGATAGCGCGTCCGCGCCGGATCGTGGATCTGCCCATCAGCGCCGACCTCGTCGGCAAAGGCTGCCCCGTTCTCGGTCACATAGAGCGCCTTAGGTGCGTACTCGCGATGAATCCGTAACAAGAGGTCTCCCAGTCCTTGTGGATAGATCTCCCAGCCCATCTCCGTGGTTTGAGCGCCATTGGCTACGAGCTGCTCGGGGCTAAGCTGTGCGAATTTCAGTGGTTGGCTGCGATCATAGGCCACAAGTGCCCGCGTGTAGTAATTGATACCAAGGAAGTCAGTAGGCGTCGCGATTACTGCTAGATCGTTCGCTTCGACCTGCGGCATGGCGGCCCCATAGAGTACCTGCATGTCTTGAGGATAGCCCCGACCGGCCAGCGGATCGAGGAACCAACGATTAAAAAAGCCATCGAAGGTGTGCGTAGCTTGGAGGTCGGCTTCACGGTCCGAGGCTGGCTCACCCGGCGTCAGGTTAAGCGTAATGCCTACTTCAAGCTTGCTATTCGTCGCGCGTATCGCTTGCGTCGCCAGACCATGTGACAGCAGTACATGATGTGCAGCCGCCAGCGCCTTGACCATATCCCGGTCGCCGGGAGCATGTTCGCCGAGGTAGTGACCAAGTATGCTGGTGCACCAGGGCTCGTTATGAGTGATCCAGCGCTGTACCCGGTCGCCGAGTCGCCGTACCATCATATCGGCATAGTTAGCAAAGGCCTCGGCCGTTGCGCGTGCGGGCCAGCCGCCCCGGTTCTGGAGCGTTTGGGGCAAGTCCCAGTGATAAAGCGTCACGACCGGCTTAATACCAGCTTCCAGGAGTCCTTCGATGACACGTGCATAAAAGTCCAAACCCTGCTGGTTGATTGCACCGCTGCCGCTGGACATCACGCGTGGCCAAGCAATCGACAGGCGGTAAGATCGGATGCCGATTTCTTGCATCAGCTTAATATCGTCGGACCAGCGATGATAGTGGTCACAAGCGACATCGCCGGTCGAGCCATCGACAATCTTGCCCGGTGTATGGCTAAAGGTATCCCAGATTGATGCTCCACGACCATCTTCCCGCACTGCCCCTTCGATTTGATACGCTGCCGTAGCCGTACCCCATAAAAAATCGGGTGGAAAGCTGCCGGTATTTGGCATGTGTGACTCCTTGATTGTGTGTAGAGTAGCATAGGTGGTGAGCGATCAGCAGTCGGCATTTCTGCGGTATGATCAGGGTCATGCCCGGCCAACGCTGTCCGGTACTTACCAGGAGGGGGTATGCTACAGGAAACGATGGTCAATGGCCAGGCTTGGCTATCCGAAGCAATCCATCTGCTCGGTGACTTGCTGGGGAATACCATCCGGCACCAAGCGGGTGAACGCATCTTTGAGCTGGAAGAAGAGGTACGACAGCGCTCCAAGCTCTTGCGGACCATGTCAAATCGGGCGGCGGAGGCCGAGCTAGCGCAGCTGATTAGCCAACTCAGCGTCGCGGAAGCGGCGCAGCTATTGAAGGCCTTTACCCATTACTTTGCACTGGTGAACTTAGCCGAGCAAGTAACACGTCTACAGGTGCTACGGGCGCGCGACTTGGCCGCGCCCGATCAACCACGTGCTGAGTCAATCCTCGCCGCTGTTACGCGGCTACGGGCAGCCGGCGTACTGGCTGCTCAGATCCAAGCAGCCCTGCCCTCAATGTTGCTTCAGCCGGTGTTTACAGCGCACCCAACTGAGGCGCAACGCCGCTCAGCCCTTGAATCGATCCGCCGTATTACGGCTGATCTACCGGGGCTCCTAGAGAGCGCGTTTTTGCCGCGCGAGCAAGCCGATCGGAAAAGCCGAATCGCGGCGGAGATCGATGGTCGGTGGCAAAGCGACCAGCTCCGCGTCCAGAAGCCGTCGGTGCTTGACGAGGTCAAGAATGGGCGGTTTTATATAGAAACGACGTTGCTCAATGTGATTCCACCCTTATATCGTGACCTCGAAGCTGCTTTGCGGGCGGTCTATCCCGAGGCAGAATGGACGGTGCCGCCGCTCCTACGCTTTGGTTCGTGGATGGGTGGAGATCGCGACGGTAATCCCCATGTACTACCTGCGACCACCATTGAAGCGGCGCGCCTGCTCCAGATCACACTCCTTGAATGCTATATTCGCCAGATCAATGTCGTTAGCCACCAGCTTGCGCCCTCGGTGCGTGAGGTGCCAGTGACGGATGAGCTAGAAGCATCATTGCGCGAGGATGGCCGCCGCTTTCCGGAGGTAGCTGCGGTGGTTGCAAACCGCAATCCCTTCGAACTCTACCGCCAAAAGTGTTCGTTTGTTCTTGCTAAACTCGAGCGTACACTCGCTTGGACGCACGAAGTACAACCACAGTGGGGCACGCAGCCCCCGGCAAGTATGCCATTGCCCGGAAGCTGGTATTGTGGTGCGGCAAACTTGCTGGCGGAGCTAGCACTCATGGAGCGGAGCTTACGCGCGCATGCTGCCGGTGGCTTAGCCGATGCCTTGCTGCATGATTTGCAACGGCTCGTCAGCGTCTTTGGGATTCATATGGCGACCCTAGACATCCGGCAGCATAGTGGACGCCACACAGCGGCGTTAGCGGAGGTGCTCGCCGTTGCTGGGGTAACGACCCGCTACACCGAGATGGAGGAAGAGGAGCGCGTCGCCTTGTTATCACGACTGCTTGATGAGCCGCGACCGCTCGTGCCGACGCGGCTGCATTTCAGTCCGGAGACCGTGGAAACGATCGAGGTGTTACGCACGGTGGCTGCGCTGCACGAGCAGCTCAATCCAGATACGATCAGCACCTATATCATCAGTATGACGACCGGGGCAAGTGATGTGCTGGCATTGCTGTTGCTCGCACGGGCCGCAGGCTTATATGATCCGGTGGCCAAATTGAGCCTGCTCGACATTGTGCCATTATTTGAAACACGCACCGATTTGCAAAACGCGTCACAAGTCATGGCCCGCTTGTTTGACAATGCGTCGTACCGGCAGCACTTGGGCTTGCGTGGGGATGCGCAAGAGGTGATGCTAGGCTATAGCGACTCGAATAAGGACTCGGGCTTTATGGCGGCCAATTGGGCTTTGTATACGGCACAGTCCGCGCTTGTCGCCGTCGCTGAGGAAAAGGGGGTTCACCTGCGCTTGTTTCATGGGCGTGGCGGAGCCATCGGGCGCGGCGGTGGCGCGGCAAACCATGCAATTCTGGCTCAGCCGCCGGGCACAGTGCGCGGTCAATTACGGCTCACCGAACAGGGCGAGGTGATCTTTGATCGGTATGGTCACCCCGGGATTGCTGCACGCCATCTTGAGCAGCTGGTCAATGCACTATTGCTGACGACCTTCGAACTACACACCAAGCAGGTGCCAGAGGACTGGATCACCGCTTGCGATAAACTGGCCGACATATCAGCGACTGTCTACCGAGGTCTCGTCTATGATCATCCGCGCTTTCTCGAGTATTTTCACTCGGCAACGCCAATTACGGAGATCGCTCGGCTCAATATTGGCTCGCGTCCATCCAGCCGTGGTGGGCGGGGTAGAATTGAAGATCTGAGGGCGATTCCGTGGGTCTTCGCGTGGATGCAGAGCCGCCATACCCTGCCGGGCTGGTATGGACTAGGAAGTGCTCTTGCCCGTTATCGTGAGGAGTACGGTATGGCAGGCCGTGCTCTTCTCCAGGAGATGTATCGGGGGTGGCCTTTTTTTCGGACGTTAATTGACAATGCCCAAATGATTTTGGCGAAGGCCGATATGCGCATCGCCCGATCATACGCTGTGCTTGTGGAAGATCATGAGTTGGCCAACGAGATTTGGGGTCGTATTGAAGACGAGTTCGAGCTTACGACAGAGGTGATTCTGGAGATTACAGGACAACAGCACCTCCTCGATAACGCTCCCACGCTGCAGCTGTCGATCGAGCGTCGTAACCCCTATATCGATCCATTGAGCGTCATTCAGGTGGAATTGCTCCGACGGCTGCGGGCCGCGCCGGATGAAGAGGTGGACATTTTGCGTGATGCCGTTTTGTTAAGTATCAACGGCATTGCGGCGGGGCTTAAGAATACCGGATAGCCTCCGGACGACATCGTTGAGCTGTATGATGGTACATGTGGGCCTCGATGTTTATGCCAAGGACGAAGGACGTGTGCACGAAGCCAGTCGCGGATGTAGCAACGTATGATCAGCTCCGGCCGTATCCTGCTTTGATCGGACGCCAGTTAAGTCAGCGGCTGATCGAACTCGTTGGTCGGGGTGCGCGCGTCCTCGAACTTGGCGTCGGCACGGGCCGCCTAGCTGAGCCACTCATAACTGCCGGGTCACAGGTCGTCAGCATCGACATAGCTGCCGGCACAGCCCAACGGGGGGCCACCCAGATCGAGCGGGCAACGGCTGTCCGTGGAGATGTACAGCATATACCGTTCGCTACGCATTCGTTTGATGCTGGGATGGCAGTGGATCTGCTCCACCTTGTACCAAATGGCATGGCCATTGTCCGAGAAGTGCAACGTGTTTTGCATCCTGGTACCCCACTGATCCTGGCTAGCAACTGGCGTGATCCTACGACAATCGATGCACGCATCCGCAAACAGTGGCTTCATTTCGTTGGAGAGTTGGTCTCTGACTTGCCGCCGACCCCCGTTGACGGGACCGTTGATCTCCTAACAAGACTGTCTCAAGCGGGTGCACAGGTTGAGCCCGAGGTTGCGCTGCTCGAGTGGAACGATCAGGTATCGGCAGCGACCGAGCTCGATGCTATCGCTACTCGCAAGGAACATCCAGGCCAGCAGTTGTCCGATGCTCTGCTGCGGCAGTCCGTGGAACTCGTCAACGAATGGATGTTCACGATGCACATCGATCCCCACGTGACGGATATCGCGCTGCGTGAATTCCGTATCGTGTTGATCCGCTGGCCAATCGGAGCCGAGTAGCTCCTCTGGGGATGCTACGCGCGCAAGGCACTACTCAACTGCTTGATGCCGGCCTGCCACGTCGTGGGCTCGGTGAGGGCCGAGACCATGACATGGACCCCCGGTACGTCGCCATAAAAAAAACCGGGATGCGTGAGCACGCCATGGTCGAGCAAATACAGCACCAACGCTTCTTCGTCCGACCAGTTCGGTATGCGTAGAAATAGATAATAACCGCCGTCTGGTGGCAGCGCCTCAATCTCGGGATGATCCGTAAATTCTTGCAGTGCCCAATCTAAATTGTATGTGACACGCGCATGCATCGTGTGAACGAAGGGAGCCCCATGCTCAAATAGGTGAGGCAGCATATGTTGCGTCAAACTGTTACTGCCTAAAAACGTGTCATTGAGCAGCGCTAGCCGCTCGCCATATTGCTTGGAAGCTCCGCCACTCAAGGCAATCCAGCCAAGCTTTAAGTCGGGTAGGGCAAGGAGTTTCGAGATACCATTGAGGTGAAAGATCGGTAAGGACGGGTGGAGTACTCCCAACGGCGGCGTATGGTCGGCACGATAGGTAAAGGGTGCGAAGACCTCGTCACAGATGACAGGTAGCGCGAGTTGGTTGAGTACTGGCAGGGGTTGTTGGACGACCATGCCGGTGGGATTATGGGGCGAGATCAATAGGATAGCACGTGTGCGAGCGTCCGCAGCGGCTTGCACACTGCCCTCGTCCACTGCCCACCGTCGGGCTTCATCAAGCTGATATGGTCGTAGCTCGATGTGATGAACGGCAGCGAGATATTCAAATAAGGGATAGGTCACGTTAGGTCCCAACACATTGTCGCCGGGCGCACATAATAGCGCAAATAGAAGCGAGTACGCTTCGCTTGTACTGGCGGTAATAAAGATGGCACTAGGATCGAGTATGAGTGCAGGGCGGCGGGTAGCGTAATAGGCTTGAATTGCGTTGCGAGCGGCAGGCTGACCATGGGCATCTGGCCGGTACAGCCGATTCGTCCAGTACGTGGTGGCGGCTTCACTAAGTATGGTTGCTGGAAACAAGAGGCCTTGCACGGTGGGATTGCTTGATGTAAGGTCGAGGTAGCCACCTTGCCTGCTCCGCTCGATCCGTGCTTGCTCGATCAGGTTCGGTGAAAGGTCGCCATCCGCCCAGAAGCCAGTCATCACTTCTCCAGACAAGATATGAGAGAACGCGAGACCAAGGGTCTCGCGTTCTCCTTGATGTAAGTGGCGCGTTGTGTTAGAACGCGTTGACGGTGATCTGCTGAGTGCCCAGCTCTTCCCGATAGGGTGCATAGCGCTGGAGATCCCGCGTCAGATTGTTGATTGTGTCCCGATGATACGGATCATCGTAGGCGATGTGGAGCTCTTGGAGGCCAGCAACCCATTTGAGCTGCGGGTGATAGATGACAAGTCCATCACAGACATCGACGATCCCGTCCCGTGCGAGTTCACGAACTGCAGTGTCGACACTCCATGGATCACGAGACAGGCGTAGGGCCAATTGTTGGGGGGTCACTACAAAGCGGCTATGCTCGGCATACAGCAGGACAAGCGCCAGCTTGCACGAGGTGTTCACTACATCTTCCAGCAGTTGTACGATGCGGGGGTCCAACATAAGGGCCTCCTTTTGATCAACACTGATCAACCTGCATCAAGGTACTGCGTCGGCTAGGTCCGACCCAAACCGGGGGGGAATATGGTTGCAGGACTGTGACTAACGATAGTATAGCACGCTTTGCCCCAAAAAATGTGGCTAGTGAAGCGCTTGACTAGGCAATTGCATCTTGTGTACGCGCTACCCGGTTCGGCGTAAGGCGGTTGGTTGAGCAATGGCGTCTTGCGAAACAAGCGACCCGCTAGGCCACGATATCAGAGGATACGGCAAGCGTTGCTCCAGCTTGCTCCATCTCGTTGAGCGCCTGCAAACCGTCATTTGGCTGCAGGTTGACCGCACGTATCGCATCCTGCACAACGACTGTCTTGAAGCCGGCCTTCAGAGCATCGAGGGCGGTGGCGCGGACACAATAGTCGGTGGCTAAGCCGGTAATAAAGACACGCTTAACCCCTTTAGCATGCAATGTATCGGCGAGGTTAGTACCATCAAAGCCGGAGTAGGCATCTTGGGCGGCACTATCCGCCTTTCGGACCTCGATGTCAATCTCCGCTACATTCAGTTCAGCGGGAAATGCGGCACCAGGCGTACCGGCAACACAATGCACCGGCCAAATTCCACCTTCAGTCTGGAAGGAGATATGATGGGCCGGATGCCAGTCTCGCGTCGCCACGGTGAGTG
>JBBRHB010000162.1:0-9175 GCA_038223355.1 Chloroflexales bacterium | reverse complement strand
TCAAGCAGGCGGAGCGAACCGGTCATCATCGCTCCCTGGCTAAATCCTAGTCCATAAATATGCGTCGCATCGACCGGTAACCGGCGGGGCAGATTGGCCATAAACTCTTTCAGCAAGTCGAGGCTATGCTGAAAGGTGGGCAAGTCAAGATCGAAGATTTGGCGGAGGTTATACCACGCGTAGCCTGGGCCATAGGAGAAAGGTGCACGAACGCTTACTACCAATAAACGTGGATCGAGTAGCTCTGCCAGTGATAGTAAATCTTGCTCATCGGCCCCCAGGCCATGCAGCATCACGAGACAGGGATGCGGTGCAGCACCTACGCGTGGCTGGACAACCTCGAAGTGAAGTGTAGTGGCGGCTGTATTCATGGCAACAACTCCCAATTTGCTAGGCTGTGTGAATAGCGATAATCGTGGATCATAGTACTCGCTGTCGAGGCAGATGCCAACTTCTGTTTGTATAGTCTATCGCTAAAGGTCCACCATCTTCTGTGCTATCATGAACGATGATTATTCACAGTTATCATAGGATAGGTATGTCAGGGAGTCATGAATGAACGTGTTGGCATTGGCTGGAGGTGTGGGAGGGGCCAAGCTGGCCGCCGGGCTCTATCACAGCTTGCCACCACAAAGTCTTACTGTGCTGGGTAATACGGCCGATGACTTCAGCTTATGGGGGCTCTACATTAGCCCAGATCTTGATACCGTCATGTATACACTGGCCGGTCTAGCGAACACTGTGACCGGCTGGGGTTTGAGCGGCGATACGTGGGTAACACTTGAGGCCATACGCCGCCTCGGCGGTGAGGGCTGGTTTGCGCTAGGCGATCAAGATATTGCGACTCATATTCGACGGACAGAGTTGTTGTCGCAGGGCGCGACGTTGACGGAGGTCACGGCTCAACTTTGTGCTGCCCTAGGTATTCAGGCACGCTTGCTCCCGATGACGAACAACGACGTTCATACGGAGGTTGATACGCCGGCCGGCCGTTTACCATTTCAGGAATATTTTGTCCGGCGCCAGCATCGTGATGATGTCCTCGGCATTCATTTTACGGGCATTGACGAGGCTACAGTTCCTGATACCGTCACGACGGCCATTACAACTGCTGACGTAATCTTTTTTTGTCCTAGTAATCCACTGGTCAGTATCGGGCCGATCCTTGCCGTTCCCGGGCTGCGTGAACAGCTGCGACAAGCGCGAGTGCCCCGTATCGCAGTTAGTCCTTTGATCGGTGGTGCGGCGTTAAAAGGACCAGCCGATAAGATGATGCACGACCTCGGCTTTGAGGCAACGACGCTGGGCGTCGCCCGCTTATACACCGATCTCTTAGATGGTCTCGTACTCGATACGGTCGATGCAGCACTGGCTCCCGCAATTCGGGATCTGGGTATGCAGGTGCTAGTAACTGACACAATTATGCATGATGTGGCGGATCGCAAACGCTTGGCTGAGGAGATGCTCAAGTGGAGCGACGAACTACGGCCCATGCTCACTACCAACGTATTGATATGAGAGGACAGTAACTAACATTTATGGCTGATCCGTGGGCTTCGTTAAAACGTGAAAAGTACATCAATTTGACGACCTTCCGTAAGAATGGCACCGCTGTTCGGACCCCGGTCTGGTTTGCCGAACTCAATGGTCATGTTGTGGTCTATACCGTAGACAATAGCGGCAAGGTCAAGCGCATACGTAATAATGGGCGTGTGGAGTTGGCGGCCTCTGATGCGCGGGGCAACATTCGGGGCCCGAAGCTGCAAGGTACGGCACGGATTATGCCGGCCGCTCAAGCACAGCACTTAGAGGAGGCGCTCAACCGCAAATATCCTCTGAAGCGTTTGTTCAATCTGTTCATCCGCATCCGGCATACACCGCGGGCCTACTTGGAAATTAGCCCGGCTTAATAGCATCGTATGCCGACGCAGCTACCACTTTCGATTGTTGCCGTTTTACCGATCCGCTCACTGCATGATGGCAAGCAACGCCTCGCCAACGTGTTGGCACCTGAGCAGCGCGGGAGCTTGGTTCGCCAGCTAGCACAGGGGGTCATAGCTGCCCTGCGTCACTCACATGTGATCGAAGCATGCGTGGTCGTCAGTGGTGACAATGATGTTTTAGAGTGGGCTGCTCAGCAAGGCAGTGCAACGCTGTATGAAGCTACTCAAGGGCTGAATCCTGCCTTAGAAGCTGCTCGGCAGTGGGCATCGGTGCACCGTGCCGATGGCTTGCTCATTATCCTGCCCGATCTCCCATTGCTGACAGCCGCAGATGTGCTCCAGCTTGTCGCTCTGAGCACGCCACGTTCCATCATTCTTGCACCTGATCGCCATGGTACAGGCACGAATGCGCTCCTCCTGCGGCCCATGGATCTGCTCCCTTTTCGCTTTGGGGTGAATAGCCTACAGCAACATCAATTGCTGGCACGAAGTGTAGGGGTAGACTTAATCCTCTGCTCCTTACCCGGCTTTGCCTTCGATCTCGATACACCCGCCGACCTCGCTGCCTTGGGTAGAAGTCACCCGACAAACCCTCTCGCGCTATAAGGTCTATATGCCAAATGCCGAAGCTATGGCATAATGCGACCATACTTGCCTGGAGAGGAATTGGTTTAGTGAGTGAAATACAGATTATCGGTATTGACGGTATACCAGAAATACAGCCAGATGATGCCCTGGGTCAGATTATCTTGCGGAGCATGGCCACCAGCCAGGCACCGATCCGCCAAGGCGACATCTTGATTGTGACGCATAAGGTCGTTAGCAAGAGCGAGGGTCAGTTAGTCAACCTCGCCACCATTGAGCCATCTCCTTTCGCCGCAACCTTTGCTGCACAATGGGGCAAAGATGCACGTCAGATCGAAGTCGTACTCCGGGAAAGTGCACGTGTTGTGCGCATGGATCGGGGGATCATCATTAGCGAAACACGTCACGGTTTCGTGTGTGCGAATGCGGGCGTCGACGCATCGAATGTACCAGGACCCGAGATGGTTTGCCTGCTGCCGAAGGATCCTGATGGTTCGGCCGAAACATTACGTCAATACTTACAGGCAGCGCTTGGTTTTGATGTGCCGGTCGTCATCTCGGACTCTTGGGGCCGCCCATGGCGCGAAGGCATAACGAACATAGCCGTTGGTGTCGCCGGACTTATGCCGTTAACAGATTATCGTGGTATGACTGACCCGTTCGGGTTGCGGCTTCAAGCGAGCGTTTTAGCAGTCGCTGATGAGCTCGCAGCTGCGGCCGAGCTCGTGATGGGCAAGCTTGATGGCCGTCCGGTAGCGCTCGTTCGCGGTTATAGCTGGCAGTCTGGAGTTGGCACAGGCCGGGATCTCTTGATGGATAGTCGGCGCGATATGTTTAGATAAGTATGCAAGGGCCATGCCACACTTTCTAGCAGATATTCTAACGTCTACGCAATGGATAGGCACTATCGCGACTGGCTTTGCCTATGCTGCGGCGGTCCTCGGCGTCTTTCTCACATCCCGCGTGTTGCATTTTCCCGACCTCACGATCGATGGCTCGTTCCCGCTCGGTGCCGGGGTTGCGGCCGTTCTCACACTGCATGGGTGGTCGCATTGGGCCACCTTGCCGGTGGCTGCACTGGCCGGCGGCCTAGCTGGTGCGCTTACAGCGGTCCTCGCCGCACGCCTTAACATTAATGGTTTGCTCGCCTCGATTCTGGTAGCATTAGCCTTAAACTCGATCAACCTGCGGCTGCTCGGCCTAGGGCTTAAAGCAGAAGAGGGCCGCGGACCGACAGCTAACCTTGCACTGGTGGACACGCCAACAATTGTGCAAGGAGCAAGCATATTACTTGCACCGCTCAACGGCACGTGCCTAGCGAGTGGAGCGTGCCTCAACGAGGGCGTAGTAGCACGCTACGCCCAAAGCCTCGTCTTTGGTGCCATCACATTGATGCTGGGCACACTCCTCTACTGGTTTTTGAATACGGAGGTGGGGTTGGCTTTGCGGGCCGTGGGCGATAATCCACAGATGGTACGGGCCCAAGGCGTGAACTCGGATACGATGCAGCTGCTAGGCTTGGCCGTCTCGAATGCACTGATCGCAGTTTCAGGAGCACTCGTGATTGCGACACTAGGCTTTGCCGATGTAACGTTAGGGCGCGGATTAATTATTGTTGGGCTAGCAGCCGTGATCATCGGGGAAGTCCTGGTGTCGCCTCGGACGCTCCGTACAGCACTGGCAGGTGCAATCGTTGGCTCGGTGGTCTACCGTTTGTTCGTGGCACTCGCACTCCGAAACACTCGTTTTATTGGCTTACAAGAGACCGACCTGCAAATGGTCACGGCCGTGATCGTGTTTGTTGCACTGAGTCTGCCCCGACTCCGTGATCGTCTGCTTCCAGGGCGAGCAACATGATGATTCGGTTTCAAAGTATCGACAAGCGTTTTCATCGTGGCCAAAGCCAAGAAGTGTATGCCCTGCGCAACCTTACCTTTGAGGTTGATGGCGGCGAGTGGGTAACTGTCATCGGAACCAATGGCGCAGGCAAGTCGACCTTGTTGAATATGCTGGCCGGCGTACACACTCCAGACAGTGGGGTGATTGAAATCGATGGCAACGTTGTCACCACCTGGCCCGAACATCGTCGCGCACGCTTGATTGGTCGCGTCTTCCAAAACCCACTCGATGGCACCGCCGGCTCGCTAACCGTCGAGCAAAACCTGGCCCTAGCGCTGCGCCGTGGCCAGGCGCCCAGTCTGCGGCAGGGTGTGACGGCCCAACGCCGCGAACAATTCCGTAGTGAACTTGCTCACCTTGCGCTCGGCCTCGAAGATCGCTTAGCCGTGCCAGTGCAACTGCTCTCAGGTGGCCAGCGACAGGCTTTGACCTTGCTCATGGCCACCTTGAATCGACCGCCCGTGCTCCTGCTTGATGAGCATACTGCCGCACTTGATCCGGGTGCTGCCACGCAAATCGAACGCTTAACGGCCCAGATCATAGGACAGGGCCAACTGACGACCTTGATGGTGACTCATAATATGCAGCAGGCCTTACGTTGTGGCAGCCGCACTCTCATGCTGCACCACGGGCAAATCGTGCTTGATCTGCGTTCACCGGAACGCGATACACTAACAGTCAGCGATCTCGTAGCCCTGTTCGCATCCACCCGCTGTGAGCCGCTCACTGACGACGAAATTTTGCTAACCTAAGTAGCCTGACACGCAAAGGAGTTCGTATGTATCGCGGTCGTACCGCCCTCATCGTCGCCATCCTGCTACTAGCTGCATGTGGCGCACCGACAACCGGCAACACCACCTCAACGACTACCGCAAGCACGCCACAATCAAGCGGCTCCACCAGTGGCAGCATTCACCAGTTCCACGTTGGCATTATGCAGCAAGTCTCCCAGCCCGCGCTGGACACCGCCCGTAAGGGTGTCGAAGATGCGCTCAAGCAATCCGGATTAGCAGTCACGCTCGATGAAAAGAACGCGCAGAACGATTTGGCGCTCTTGTCGACCATTGCCGATGGCTTTCGTGATGCGAAGGTCGATTTGGTCGTCGCCATCGGCACTCGTCCGCTCCAAGCCGCTTACAAGAGCTTGCATGGTTCGGGTATTCCCATCGTCTTTAACGCCGTAACGAACCCGTATGCCGGAGGTGCTGAAGTCGCGAAAAGCGCGACGGATCATCCGGGCGTGAGCGGTATTCAAGCGCTCCCACCAGTTCAAGATGCTTTCGATCTGATCCTTAAGATTAAACCGGGTACTAAAAAAGTTGGCACCGTATGGACCAGCAACGAGCCGAACAGCAAGGTCGCGACCGGCATTGCACGAGACTATGCCAAAAGCAAGGGTATTGAATTCGTTGAATCACAGGTTACAAAAGCCGATGAAGTATTGAATGCGACCGAAAACTTGGCCGGACAAAAGGTTGATGCGATCTTCATCTCGACCGATAGCACGGTAGTGTCTGCCCTGCAATCGGTTGTCCGCGTGGCCAACGAAAACAAGATTGGCCTCTTCTGCAACGACCCGGCTTCGGCCTCGCGGGGCTGCACGACTGGCCTCGGCCTAGACTACTATGATAATGGCTTCGCCAGTGCGAAGGAAATGGCAATACCGATCCTCAAAGGCACGTCCGTTGACACGATCTCGATTCATAAACAAGCCAAGCAAACACTGATCATTAACACTGCGGCTGCCGCAAAGCAGGGCTTGACTATTCCGCAGGCAGTACTAGATAGCGCTACATCGAAGCTTGATACCATTTCAGCGCAATAGTCCTACGGTGTTGCGAATGAGCTACCGATTGATGAGCGGCACGAAGATTTGATGCATGTCCGGACCGACCGGTAGGACGCCGCTCATCAGCCCGTTCCCATCACGGAAGCGTAGATAGACTATCCGTGGAAGGCTCGATGCCCACACCCATGTTTTCGATGATACGAGCGGTTCCCAAGCAACATCAGAAAGGTCCGCTGTCGCGCTAATCTGAAGCATGATCGGTCCGGCCTGATTTGCTACAGCCAAATTGAATGTCCCACTCGATGCGTCACTTTGCGTTAGGTGGACCTCAGGAAGCGGTGGTGCGGCTAAAAGTACCGTAGTCGTAACTTCCGTACTGTTACTGGCACTATCGGTATAACGAACCGCAAAGCTGTGAAGTCCAGGCGTACCCGTTATCGACCAACGGTAACTATCATAGTACGGTAAGGGCTCGCCCCAGGCTTCGTCGTCCCGCTTGAGTTGGACACTCACAATTCCGCCCCGCGCATCTATCGCATTCGTATCTAGTGTGACGTCACGCGTAGTTACGACCGGTGCACTACCCATCGGGCCAACTTTGGGACTGCCAACGTCATGCTGCGTCGCGAGATCAACGAGATCAGCATGCGCCAGAGTGCGTTTCCAAACCGCCAGTTCATCCAATGGAATACCGGCCTCGCCGTAGCCTGCGGTCCAGCGCCCTATTTCGAGGCGCTCACCAAGTCCATCGGGCAGAGTAATTCCAGCAGCTTGCCCGGCAAGAACACCGTCAATGAAGAGCTGTTTTACGCCGTTGGACTTGCTCCAGGTCACGGCAAAGTGGTGCCAGCCCGGCTGTAACGTATCGGTGACAATCAGATCATGGCGGACGCCGGCAGCGTCAACCGTCCAGAAATTCCACTCGGGCAGATTCCGATCAAACTGGTGGCGCAGAGTCAGGGTATTGGTATAAATGTTGTGTGCGGAATCTCCGGGGTTTTCACTCGCCGCAAAGATATAGTGCCGCTTCGTGTCATTAGCAGGGAAGCGCTGGGGGACGTTCGC
Source organism: Chloroflexales bacterium (assembly GCA_038223355.1). GTDB lineage: Bacteria > Chloroflexota > Chloroflexia > Chloroflexales > Kallotenuaceae > JACDGP01. Next base: position 1,894 of record JBBRHB010000162.1, on the reverse strand, counting down.
CCAGATTGCGATAGTCCCAGTGTTGATCTCGACGTTACCGGTGATTGGATACGTTAGATTCACACTGGCCGGTACCGTCACCGCTTTACCAAATACACCATCACTATAGTGCAGCGTAGCACCATCGGCGGAAGTAATCTCGGGAAAACCCATGCCGATACTCGGCACGGGGTGACCGTCAAAATGCACCAGCAAGCCGAGATCGGGCTGTTGAAGAACGCTTAGCGTTCCAGTTGGCGGCTCGGTGTCCGCCACAGCGGGGGAGTTCGGCGGCGTGAAATCATAGGTGCCACGCAAGCTGTCGCTCCACAGCCAGACACTTGCTTCGCAGCCAGCCGTCCAAGCCGCACACGGGTCGCTCCCCCCGCCATACCAACCATAAGGATCGACTTCCAACCCGTTATGGCGGACCTCGAAATGGAGATGTGCGCCACCATCGGTGAAACCCGATTTACCACTTACGCCCAGCACCTCACCCGCCCGGACAGGAACTCCAATCTGGGTATCAATTTTGCCCTGGAATTTGACGTCGAACTGATCGAGATGCCAGTACACGGTTTCATAACCGGCATACGGCCCACCATGGCGCACGACCACACCATTGCCGGGGGTTGAAAAGGCATAGGCAATACCAGGGGCCGCCGCTAAAATTGGCGTGCCAATCGGCTTATCGGGAAAATAGAAATCGTGACCATCATGCGTATTATAGGGGACGTTGCTGGTACCCAGGTAGGTAACGATGAAATTGTTACCGTCGCTGCCCTTGTCTACCGTCGGATAAACATGGTCAAAATAGGCAGCATGGATCATCCGAGTCCCCGCCGGCCACGGTAGCCCCAAAAAGCCGCGCGTCGCCGTGGGCGTCGCAGTCGGCGTTGGTACCATCGGCTCATCACCAAAGTAGTGCTTAAAGAGGGGCGCATAGCGATCAACGATGCCGTGCCACTCGATCTCCGTACGACCCAGCGCCAGAAACCGTTGCACCGCCAGGACCGCTGAATCTTGTTGCCGTGAGATAGTCGTGGTCGAGCCGTCCACGAAGGTAAGGACCGGGTCTTTGCTATAGGGTCCAAAGCCTGCTCGCACCTCGCGAGTAACCCAATCAATCTGTGCTGTAAAACCTGCCGGTCCTAAGCTTCCAAAAGGGTGATCAAGGCTGCTCTGCGCCGGATGGGGATCGGAAAGTAAACTCGGGCCGAGTTCGAGCAGCGTTAGGAGAATATGTGGGTTCAGGCTATAGTAGGCGGCATAGCTTTCGATGATCTGAGCGACACTGCGAGGACCATCATGAAACTGCTTTAATACCCCTGGCTGGTCATCCAGAAACCTCTGCACCGTGCCGGGCTCCGGGTTGCCGGCGAGGCTGAAACTTTTCCGGTAGTTAGCTCCAGGTTGTACCTGCGCGTCGACGCTCGCACTAGGTACAAAGGCACTGCCCACGAACAGTAGCAGGATCAGCAGGGAGTAATAGCTTAAGACAAGTCGAGGCATTGAAACCTGTTTTAGAGCACTGTACGACGCGTATCAGTGGCGGGAAGGCCATTACTGCGATCCTACCATGGCTCTATAGCCCCGTCAATGCCGGGCGTGGCTAATCAAGCCCCGTACATCTGATACGCTGCTTATAGCTAATGCGTTAGAGCGCTGAGGAGCGGCTTAAAGCCCCATAAAATACTGCCGTACAAGAGCGTGATTCCGCCAAACGTGATTGCCGAAAGCATGCACCAGCTGGCTAACCAGCCCCAAGGACGTCGCGTCATGAGATGATCCAGCAGGATGCCCAGACCAGCACAGATGATTGGTATAGCAAAATACATGTAGCGGACCTGCAGGCCAAGGCGCGCATCAATCGACAAAAAGATTACGGTACTGAGCAGCCATGCCGTGGCAAGAT
>JBBRHB010000161.1:0-9233 GCA_038223355.1 Chloroflexales bacterium | reverse complement strand
CTACCACAGCCGTCGCCGCGATCAATCGTGATGGTCTGCGCATTGACGAGCCGTCCGGTCACTCCCAAGTGGTTAGCTTGCCGGCCACGAGCGACCCTGCCCAAGCCGGACCGGTTGAGCTGGTCGTGGTCTTCGTCAAGTGTTACCACACCGCCGCTGCACTACAAAACGTAGCACCCTTGCTCAGCCCCACGACCGCGGTACTGTCACTCCAAAATGGTTGGGGTAACGCGCCACGTATTGCGGAGATCGTGGGCCAGGAGCGTGTTTTGGTTGGCGTGACCTACCATAGTGGCACGCTACTCAAACCCGGCCACGTGCTGCATGCCGGACGCGGACAAACGTTCATCGGCGAACTGAGCGGCGGGACGAGCGAACGCTTGCAGTCCATCGCCCACACGTTTACTCAAGCTGGACTTGACGTTACACCGACAGACACCGTACTACAGCAGATCTGGTCCAAGCTCGCGTTGAATGCTTGTACACTCCCGACTTCGGCCCTGCTCGGCTGGTTCGCCGGACAACTTGGCGACCATGACGGCACACTTAAACTCATGCGCGGCCTCTTAGACGAAGTTATCGCTGTCGCCAACGCGCAAGGCCTCCAGCTTGACCAAAACGAGCGCTGGGAGTCGATTACGGGACTGCTCCAGCGCGCTGCGGGCGCGAAGTCGTCCATGCTCCAGGACGTCGAGCAGCGCCGTAAGACGGAGATCGACGTGATCAACGGAGCCATCGTTAGCGCGGGCCAGCTCCTGAAGATTGCCACGCCCTACAACCAGGCAATGGTGTGGCTGGTCAAAGCACTTGAAGAAACCTTTTAATCATGACAACACACATCCGCTTTTTGGGCGTTGCAGCCTATGAGATTGTGACGAGCCAGGATCAGCATATCCTCGTGGACCCGTTTCTCGACGATAATCCGGGTAGTCCGGTTAAGTCGCACGAACTCGAGCGGGTCGATCTGATTGTCGTATCGCACGCACCGTTTGATCATCTGGGCGACACCGAGCAGCTTGCACGCCGCACCGGCGCGCCCGTGATCTGCGGTGGCGAGGTCAAGGCCTATCTGGTGGCAAAGGGTGTGCCTGCCGAACAGCTGCGTGCTACTACATGGGGTATCGCCGTCGAAGTGGCGGGCATCAAGGTTCAGCCGGTCGAATGCCATCACTGGTCGCAAATTCAGATGCCGGATGGCAGCTTTGCTTCGGGTGTACCGATGGGCTTCGTGATTTATGCTGACCCCGGTGTGCGCTTTTACCACTATGGTGATACGGCGTTATTCAGCGACATGCGCTTGATCGCCGAGTTATACCGTCCGACGATCGGCTGCCTGGGCATTACCAATCCTGTCGAGATCTTGGCACGTGTCAGTGGACCAGGACGCATGCTTACCGCCGAGATGAGCCCCCGTGAGGGTGCACTCGCAGCCCAGTGGCTCGGCTTGGAGACCGTGTTGCCGTGTCATTACATTGACCCAGATTGTGACGATGTGCGTGAATTTAACCGGCACCTCGACGAGGCACGCCAGCATGACCAAACCGTGCCGCGCTCAGTTGTGCTTACTCCGGGCGATGTGTTAACGGTAGACGGCAATCACAACATCCATTCATGAGGAAGGAAACGAGTATGCGGGCAGCCATTATGGACGCGCCGTTCGAGATGCATGTCGGAGAGTGGGGGATGCCGCAACCTGGCCCCGGCGAAGCCCTCATCGCGGTTAAAGCCGCCGGTATTTGTGCGGGCGATATGTATTTCTACCTGGGGAAGAATCCCTACGCCGTCTACCCTCAAATCTGTGGCCACGAGATTGCCGGCGTCATTGCCCAACTCGGCGAGGGTAGCAGTGGACCTTCGGTCGGGACGGGCGTCGTGGTTGAGCCGTTTCTCGGCTGTGGCCACTGTTATCCGTGTCGCATCGGCAAGTCGAACTGCTGCGCCAACTTGGAGATTATTGGTGTGCATCGGCCCGGTGGCTATGCCCAGTATCTCGTAGCACCACTGACCCATATTCATCCCATCCCTGCTGGTATGTCACCATTTGAAGCATCGTTTGCTGAGCCGTTGGCCGTGGGCGTGCAGGCCTGTCGGCGGGGGGAGGTGCGTGCAGGCGAGTATGTACTGGTGATGGGCTGCGGCCCAATTGGATTAGCATTGATCGAGGTGGCCCGTGCGCGTGGGGCGCATGTCGTCGCGACCGATATGGTGCCGGAGCGATTAGAGACGGCGGGCAAGCTGGGTGCGTCGGTTGTACTGGCCGACGATCAGTTACTGCCGACGATTCTGCGCCAAACCGGCGGCGAAGGAGCACCGGTTGTCGTCGAGGCAACAGGCAATGTTCGCGCGATGGAGCAAACCGTCGATCTCGTGGCGGCAGGCGGCCGCATTGTGATTGTCGGTCTGGTCAAGCAAGGTGTCGGCGTCACCTTTCCTGGCCTGGACTTCACACGTAAGGAAATGACCGTGCTGGGATCACGAGCCTCGGTCGGCTGTTTCCCTGAAGCGCTGCAGCTTCTGGCTTCGGGTGCGATCTCCTACACGAAGCTGGCGACGCAGTTCGACCTGTGGGATGCGCCGCAGATCTTCGCCGACTTGGCAGCTCATCCCATGAGCATCCAAAAGGGCGTGTTGATGCACCTATGAGACTATACTGTTTTGAAATCGGGGGACGTGAGCGGATCGGTGCAGAGTACGATGGCCGGCTGGTTGACCTAGCTGCAGCACACGGCAGCATGGTTGCGAGTATGACGACCGGTAGCTCGGCTGCGTTCCCGGCAGATATGTTAGCCTTGGTGCGCGCCGGCTCGGTAGCCACATCTGCAGTCGCTGCAACGCTCGACTTCGTTCGGCAGGCACCCGCGGATACTGCCCACCTGTTCTACGAGTTCGATGCGGTTCGCCTACGTGTCCCTATTCGCCCCGGCAAGATCCTGTGCTCGGGCGTCAATTACCGCAGCCATCAAGAAGAAAATCCAGGCGCGAAGCTGCCCGCCACACCGGGCTTCTTCTCGAAGTTGCCGAGTGCCGTGATCGGCCCGGGCGACGCTATTATCTGTCCGCAGATGACTACGCAGCTTGACTATGAGGTCGAACTTGCTGTCGTGATTGGACGAACGCTTCACAAAGCGTCGGAAGCCGACGCGGTCACCGCCATCTTCGGCTATACGATCCTCCATGATGTCTCGGCCCGCGACATTCAGTTCAAAGAGCCCCAAAATAATCAGATTACGCTCGGGAAAAACTTTGATACCTTTGCGCCGATCGGGCCCTGTATCGTTACGACCGATGAACTGCGCACGCCTCATCAGCTCCGGCTCCGGACACTTGTCAATGATCAGCTGCTTCAGGATGGGTCCACGAATCAATGGCTTTTTCCGTTGCCACATTTGCTCGCGTTTCTTTCCCAAATCATGACTCTCGAACCGGGGGATATCGTGACGACGGGAACGCCGGCCGGTGTTGGCGTGTTCCGTCAGCCACAGCTCTTTCTCCAGCCCGGTGATCGGGTCTGCCTTGAGATCGCGGGGATCGGGCGGCTGGAAAATCCCATTATCGGTGAGGCATGACGCACAACTGGAAGGAATAGCGATGTTTAACAGGCTCGATCAGCTGGCGATTGTGCTGCCCGACACGGCGGCGGCCCTCGTCATCTGGCGCGCTTCAAGCTGAGGCACCATGGTATTGGTAGCTGCACTCCGCTATAATGAGCACATGATCATATGAAGGACGATCTATGCGCTTGTTCGATACGCTTGCTCAGCAAACTAAAACCATCGATTTTCCGGATGGTGTCGTCAAAATGTATGTTTGCGGCATCACACCCTACGATACCAGCCATATGGGCCATGCCCGCGTGGGTATTGTTTATGATACGCTGCGCCGCTACCTCGAATGGAGTGGCCTCCAGGTTCGCTATGTCCAAAACATAACCGACATTGACGATCCGCTCTTCGAGCGGGCGCGCCGTGACAAGGTTGATTGGCGTGTGCTTGGCGATCAGCAAACCGCCCGCTATCTTGCGTCGTTGGCGAGAATTAATGTCGAGCAGCCCCACTTCTATATCAAGGCGACCTCCCAGATTACGCAGATGCTGCCCGTCATCACGGAGCTGATCGAGCGCGGCCATGCCTATGTTGTAGATGGCGCGGTCTACTATAGTGTCGCCTCTAAGCCCGACTTTGGCACTATCTTCCACGAGGATTACGCGACGATGCTAACGACAGCTAACGAGCGCGGTAATGATCCCAACGATCCCCACAAGCGCGATCCGCTCGATTTCGTTTTGTGGCAGCACTCGCAAGCCGACGAGCCCGCCTGGCCGAGCCCGTGGGGTCCCGGACGACCCGGCTGGCATATCGAATGTTCGACCATTGCAACCTCCTACCTCGGTCCTCAGGTCGATATTCACGGTGGCGGCACCGATCTGATCTTTCCCCACCATGCCTGTGAAATCGCGCAGGCCGAGCCTGTCACCGAGGTAGTCCCCTTCGTGCGCGCCTGGATGCATGTCGGCATGGTGTATTTAGACGGCGAGAAGATGTCGAAATCCCTGGGCAACATGGCCTTTGTGGACGACGTATTAAAGAGCTACTCCCCCGCCGCCCTGCGCTTGGCCACCTTAAATCAGCCCTATCACGACCCGTATGAATATCGCGAGGCGGATGTCCAGGCTGCCGAGCGGCAGGTCACAGCGCTACGCGAGGCACTGGCGGTTCAGAGTGAAGCTGCTGCGGAGCAGACGAAACTTGATAGCATCGTCTATCGCAACCGTTTCACCCAAACGCTGGACGAGAACTTCGACACGCCGGCCGCGGGCAAAGTGCTGAGTGTGCTTGCTGATGCGATTCAGGAGGGCACACATGCCGGACACAATGTCGAAGCGGCGCAGCAGCTCCTCCGTGAGTTGGCAGGCGTGCTGGGTCTTGGGCTCTAAAGCTCAACCGTGACCACGCCGTGCCGCAGCAAACGCGGCACGCTGCTGGTTACGTCTATGATCGTTGATGGCAGGTCGCCGGGGGTGGAACCGCCGTCAACGATCAACGGCAAGCGGCCGCCCAATTGTGCCAGGACCTGTTGAGCGTTCACGGGATTTGCCGCCCCATGCCGGTTCGCACTGGTGGCCGCCAGCGGTTGGCCGAGGTCGCGGATGAGTTGGCGCAACGCCGCGTGGGCGGGCACGCGGACGGCGACCGTTGTGCCACCGCTTAGTAGTTCGGGTGGTAAGTGTGGTCGGGCCGGCACGACCAGGGTCAGACCGCCAGGCCAGTAGCGCCGGGCTAGCTCCAGGGCTAGCGGTGGCAGCTTGACCGCGACCACTTCGAGATCGGCGGGGTCGGCCAACAGTAAGGGGATCGCCTGAGAACGCGGTCGCTCCTTGACGTCAAAGAGCTGCGCGATGGCCGGACCGTCGTAGCCGGCTGCTCCTACACCATAGACAGTATCGGTTGGAAAGGCAATCACGCCACCTTGCCGGAGGAGCTGGAGGGCCAGCTCGCTCCCTTGCTCAAATGCTTGAAGCATAGTTTCGTAGTGCACAACGTCGCTCCTATAACGCAAAGTATAAATCGAGATTGAAAGGAAGATTAATGCCGATTGCGTTGATTGTTCATGGTGGTGCATGGGCTATTCCTGCTGACGAGCTTGCAGCGCATCAAGATGGCGTCCGCGCCGCTCTCACTGCCGGCTGGCAACTGCTGAAAGCAGGCGGCAGTGCGTTGGATGCCACCGAAGCGGCCGTGCGCGTCATGGAAGACGATCCCACCTTCGATGCGGGCGTCGGCTCGTTCTTGAATGCCGCCGGCAAGGTCGAAATGGATGCCGCCGTTATGGATGGGCGTACGCTTGACGTCGGGGCCGTGGCGGCGGTCGGACGTGTGCGCAATCCTGTCACGCTGGCCCGCTATGTTATGGCGACCGAGCATGTGCTGGTGGTGGGCGAAGGAGCTGAAGCATTGGCAGAAGCTGCGGGTCTGCCACTCTGTGACCCGCTGAGCCTTATCGTGCCGCGTGAGCGTATGCGTTGGGATGCCCAGCAACTCGACCCGCACTTTAAGTCGGAAACGTCCTTTCGTGGCCATGATACGGTTGGCGCGCTTGCTCTGGATCGGGATGGTAATATTGCTGCTGCCATCTCGACCGGCGGTACACCCAATAAATTACCCGGCCGTGTCGGCGACTCGCCGCTGGTCGGCTCGGGCTTTTACGCCGATAACCTGTGGGGAGCCTGCTGTGCGACCGGCTGGGGTGAAGGCATTATGCGCGTGGTGCTGGCCAAGCATGCCGTTGATCTGCTGGCGCACCATGCTCCGTCCAGTGCTGCGCGCGTCGCGATTGAACATATGGGCGAGCGCGTCAGCGGCTCCGGTGGCTGCATTGTGCTTGATCGAAGCGGGCGCGTCGGCTTCTTTCACAACACCCCGCATATGGCTTTTGGCTATTGGTGCGAGGAATTCGCTGCCCCGATCGTGGCCACGACTGCCGATCAATAGCCGGCATATCCCAAAAGGGCCTGCGCGGTCATGCTATAATCGCCGCTACGCAAAGGCCCACACGGGAGTTTTTTTTGGCGACAATCCTTCTGGTAGATGACGATCTTGCGCTCTTATCGGCGCTGGGTGCTGATCTAGAACAAGCCGGCTACACGGTGCTGCGTGCGTCGAACGTCGACAACGGTGCGCAGCTACTCGAGCCTCCGCCGGACCTCGTGATCCTTGAGGTTAACAGCGATGGCGGAGCAGGCTGGGATCTGCTGCCGTATGCAGTGCGGCGCGGGACGCAAGTCCTCGTGTTGACCAGCCGTGCACGTGAAGAAGAGGTGGTCGAAGCGCTCGAAGCGGGCGCGGTGGATGTGTTAAGTAAACCGTACCGCACCAACGAGTTGTTTGCCCGCATTCGCAGCCGGTTGGGAGCTCCAACGCGGCCCAGCTTGCCGTCGGTCATCATCTCCCAACCAGTTGCCCGTCAACTGCCTCCGGCCGAAGAGGCCGATATGTTTATGGATCATGCCTCCGAGCGTGACTTGATTACCGCTCCGACGGCACCGGTCGAGCCTATAACCCAGCCTATCGAAGATTTACCGTTAGGTGAGCGGCTGCGGGCGGCACGCCAATCTCGGCGCCAGTCATTGGTTCAGGTCAACCTAGAAACCAAGAGCAACATTGCGATCTGGTATTTACAAGCCATGGAGGAAGAGAAGTTCGGTCTCTTGCCGCGTGGACCGTTGGCCGCCCAGATGGTGCGGGAGTACGCTGAGTACCTCGGCCTGAATGGGGCCCACGCGCTGGCCGACTTTCGCCGCCAGCATGACATGGCACCCTTTCAGCCCTTGCCCAGTCTCGGTGGCCGCCCGGAGCCGCGTACATTACCACGCTGGGTATCACCGGTGGCCGGGCTGCTGGTGGCACTCGTGTTATTAGTCGGCGCTTTAACCTATTCCGCCAAAGCGCGTTCCAATGTGGGCGTCTTGGGCCAGAATATTCGTGGCGCTTTTGCGCGCGCAACGCCGACGCCGACGCCGACCGTCACCCCGCCGCCCGCGACTATAACGCCGGTACCCACGTTAACCTCAACGCCCACGACGCTGCCGACGGCCACTGCAACGGCCACTGACACGCCTGTCCCCCCGGCGACGTTACCCCCCCCATCGCCGACGATTGCCCCAGCCCCACCGCCCGCGCCATCCGGGCCTACCCCGACCGTGCGCCGTCGTTAATGCGGTTGCACGTCGCTTGCGGGGAGTCCTAGCCCGGGCTATTCACACCGAGGTACCTTATGCATCGTCGACAACTGTTATCTCTGCTACTGGTCCTGCTGCTGCTTAGCTTGGTTGCAAATGGGCGCCCTGCGGCGGCTGCCCAACACCCAACCACCGCTTTTGTGCCGGGTCAACTCATCGTTGGCCTGCAGGCTGGTTCAGCCCTCGCCGCCCAAAGTGTAACGGCACCAGTCACCATGCTGCGTAATCATTTCGGCAACCTACAGATTACTGCTGCCACAGCATTGGGGCAGAATACGTACCGGCTCGACCTCCCGTCGCAATCGGATATCTGGGCTCTGGCGGAGCTGACCAAGCGTGATCCCGACGTACGCTTCGCCGAGCCGAACTATCGCTATGATGTCCTGCGGACACCCAACGATCCGCTCTTCTCGTTTCAATACGTAGTTGACCGGATCAACCTGCGTCATAGCTGGGATGTGACCACCGGCTCACCCAATATCATCGTTGCGGTAATCGACACGGGCGTGGACCCGGATCATCCTGACCTGCAAAATAAGCTGGTAGCCGGCTATAACTTTGTTGAAAGCAACGACCAGCCCTTCGATGACGTCTTCCACGGGACGTTTGTTTCGGGTATTATTGCCGCGCCCGGCGATAACGGCGTGGGAGTTGCCGGCGTCTGCTGGCAGTGCCGCATCATGCCCATTCGTGCACTTGGTCGCCAGGGTGGCACTTCCGGCAGTCTGGCCCAGGGCATCCGCTTTGCCGTCGACCACGGCGCGCGCATCATTAACATGAGTTTGGGTGGTCCTTATGATTCGACGCTGCTGCATGATGCCGTCAATTATGCCTTGAGCAAAAACGTCCTGGTCGTGACAGCGGCCGGTAACTCGGGCGACACCGATAATGCGCCAAGCTACCCGGCGATCTACCCCGGCGTCCTTGCGGTCGGGGCCACCGATGCAGCCGATCAACTTGCCTCGTTTTCGACCCGTAACGGCAATGTCGCGCTCACGGCCCCAGGGGTTAATATCGCCAGTACCGCCAATGACCAGGATCTGCTGGCCTATGGAGCTTATAGTGGCACCTCGTTCAGTAGTGCGGTAGTGAGCGGTGTCGCGGCTCTGCTACTGTCGGTCAACCCGAACTTGAGCGCCGAGCATCTCAAACAACTGCTGCTCTCTACGGCTCAGGACCTTGGTAGTCCGGGGCGGGATGATAGCTACGGAGCCGGCCGCGTCGACGCTGGTCGGGCCGTTGATGCAGCCTACCCTCACGCCTTCGCACCGGTGGCCGATCCGCATGCGGCGGACGTCACCTTTTTCGCTGCGACCGGCCATACCTTGCGTGGCGACTTTCTCGCGTATTGGAGCACGAACGGCGGCTTGCCGATCTTCGGCTATCCAATCTCGGAAGAGTTTGATGAGACGACGACCGATGGCACCTTCCGCGTTCAATACTTCGAACGCCAACGCTTCGAGCTCCATCCCAATGGTGGTGCACCTGCCACCGTGCT
>JBBRHB010000160.1:0-9251 GCA_038223355.1 Chloroflexales bacterium | reverse complement strand
TACTACCCGATCACCCTGAAAGACTATTTCGCCCCGCCGCAACGTCGTCGTGGGCCACCCGGTGACTTGCCAGCCGTCGTACACCGAATAATCTGCATTGGATTTCAGCATCGTTCCATTGACCGTCCTGCTCAGTGCCGGGTCAAAGATAATGAGATCGGCGTCGCTACCGGCAGCGATCAAGCCTTTATGGGGATAGAGGCCGAAGAGCTTCGCCGCATTCGTCGAGATCACCTCTACGAAGCGCTGGATCGTCAATCGTCCCGTCCGTACACCTTCGGAATACAGCATCGGCAGCATCGTGTCAAGGTCGGCAACTCCCGGACGCAAGGTAGTCAGGGTGTGACCGGCATCAAGCTTAGCTGCCAGCGACCATGGGGCATGGTCCGTCGCGACGGTATGAATGGTCCCGCTCGCCAGACCGCTCCAGAGGGCGTCCACATCGACCTGCTCGCGTAGCGGTGGCTGGCCGACGTACTTTGCAGCGTCAGCTTGGAGGAAGCGCTCACTAGTCAGGTGTAAGTAGAGCGGCCGGGTTTCGATGTACACAGGAACGCCGCGTCCCTGCGCTTCCGCACACACTGCTAGCGCGCGGGCCGACGAAAGGTGCACAATATAAACTGGTGCTCCCGTCGCCTCGGCGAAGGCGACCGCGCGCTGCGTCGCTACCACCTCCGCAAGCACCGGGCGACTCTCACCATAAGAACGAAAGGTTGCTGTTCCTACCCTCGTTATCTGTGTCGTAGCGGCATCGATAATCGGGTGGTCCTCACAGTGAATCATCGTCACGAGGCCGCTGCTCCCGGCCCTCCGAATCGCCTCCAGATAGCCTGTGACCTGTGCATCGAACGAGGGAGCAGACATGAAAATCTTGATACTGTTGCAGCCAGCGTCCAGCAAGCGCGGAATTTCATCGAGTACCGCCGGTGTGATATCTGCCAAGACAGGATGCAGGAAGAGCTCGGCAATTGTTTGGCTCCGCGCAATGCTAGCCTCGCGCTCCAAGCAAGCCAGAGGCGCTTCGCCCCGCATCGGGAAACTCATGTTGCCGAGTGTTGTAATGCCGCCCGCCAGTGCAGCTGCCGAGCCGCTGGTAAAATCGTCCACCCACCGCGGAGTGGAGGTAGCGTCGGGCGGAGAGGAAAGATGGACATGCGGATCGATGCCGCCCGGCAGGACCAGTTTGCCGGTTGCATCGATCTCGCGCTCCCCGAAGAGTTCACCGCCAATCTGAACCACAAGCCCGTGCGCAACCCCGACATCGGCAAGGATAAGCTGGCCCAAGGTATATACCCGGCCACCCCGAATCACCAGATCGACATGTGACATTCGCTCCTCCCCGACAATGTTTGTATCCAGTGTCGCTACCCGCCGGTCAAAGCCGGGTTCGCTATATGCTCGTCGGCGGGTGCTACACTCCCGGCACGTAGTGCAATGAGTGCCATACAAAGTGCGACGAGGCCCAAGGCCAGCGGTAGTGTCGTTGTCTGGGCTACCAGACCAATCAAGGGTGGTCCAATCAGAAAGCCAAGATAGCCGGCCGTAGCTACTGCAGCGATGCCCGCCCCTGCTGTAATGCCCGGTGTGCTGCCCGCTGCGCTAAACAGCACGGGAACCAGATTTGAGAGCCCGAAGCCCACGCAGCCGAAGCCAATGAGAGCCGCCACCGGCTGACCGAGAAACAGCGCGATCCCTAGTCCCAATGCACCAAGCGCACCGCTTAACCGCACGACCTGGACTGCGTGTATGCGGGCACGAAGCCGGTCCCCGGCGAAGCGCCCCAGGGTCATAGTCAGCGAAAAGACGGCGAAGCCGATCGCGGCAAAGTCTGGCGCTGTACCAAGGCTGGTATGGAGATAGACAGCACTCCAATCGGCCATCGCGCCTTCGCTCACCAGCGCAAAGAGTGCCAGCAGGCCTAAATTGAGCAGGGGGCCGGTTGGACGCATGAAGGCTGGGGCGTCGCTCGCTTGATCAACGCCGGCGGGCAATAGATGGCCAAGTGCAAGGACTATAATGAGCCCGAGCGCCAGGACGATGCCGAGCACCTGCATGGATGTGCTGATATTCCGCGCTAGCAATAGGCTGCCAACTGCCGCACCCACCAGACCGCCCGCGCTGAACAACGCATGGAATGTCGACATGATCGGGCGACCGTAACGTGTTTCGACCGCGACTGCTTGTGAGTTCATCGCGACATCCAGCGAGGCATTGGCCATCCCGAAAAACACGAGTGAGGCGACCAGTAACGGGACGTTTGGCACCAGGAGTAACAGAGGCAGGGACGCGCAGCAGGCTATCGCCCCCACACTCGTCACCAACCGGCTGCCCAGGCGTGCGACGATGCCACCGATCACCGTCAGAGCCAGAATTGAGCCGACGCCGGCAGCCAGTAGAACGAAGCCTAACGCGCCTGGGCTTAAGGCGAATCTCTCTTTAATCAGCGGAATGTGCGCGACCCACGAGGCAATAACGGCGCCGTTGATGAAGAAAATAGCGAGTACGGCCCGGCGAGCGGCGCGCACATCGGCTGCTGGCTTGGCTTGGATCACGCGTCCAACATTTCCTGGTAGATCGTGTAGCAGTGTTGTGCGACGGCGCGCTGTGTATACTGTGACAGCGCTCGCTCTCGCCCACGTTGGGCCAACGCTATGCGTAGTGCCGGCTGCTCGACTAACCGCCGGAGTTGGGCCGCCAGATCATCGACATTACCCTCGTGGAAAACCAGCCCGGCGTCGCCGATAACATGCGGGATCTCACCACTGTCTGATCCCACCGGCGGTACGCCACTCGCCATCGCCTCAATCAACACGCGCCCGAACTGCTCTTTCCAGCGCGCTGTCGTCCGGGACGGCAGCACCAACGCATGCAGTCTGCGCATCTCTCCCGCCACCTGATCGGACGGTAGCTGCGGCTGCAGGGTGACACGCTCACGCAACCCCAGTCGTTCAACCTCCGCCCGTAGCTCTGCCTCCTGTCCGCCACGCCCGGTGATGATCAACTGGACGTGTGCCGGTAGCTGTTGGAGCGCCTGCACCAGATCGAGTACACCCTTTTCGGGCACGAGCCGGCCAAGATAGCCGATCCGGAACGGTGCAGGCGCCTGATCCAAGACCTGCGCCGGGTCGGGATAAAACAATTCTGGATCGACTCCGAACTGCCACACAATATGCACAGGGCCATGATAACCATGTTCACGAACGATTGTCGCCGCCTCGTGATTCGCTACCATCGCGGCGGCTGCGTGCTTGAAATTATACTGCTCAAACTGCCCGAACGGTGGTGGGTAACGGCGGGCGATGTTGGCATAATTATAAAAACAACAGTGTGCCCCCGCAGCTATGCCTAGCCGCATTGCTTGAAAGGTCGCTAGGTTAAAGGCTTCTTCATCAATGTGGAAGATATCGGGCTTGACCGCTGCCACGAGCCGCCGTAGACCTGGATAGAAGTGCAAATGAAAATGGCCGTTGAGCCACATAGGCACGACTGCCAAGCGATAGCCGCTGAGATGTCGTCGTTCGAGGGGTAAGGCTCCGACCCGTGGCTCGACCCACTGCGGCGGGACTGCGACTGTCAACTCCATACCCGGCAACGCCGCTAACTCTTCGGCCTTGCGCTGGTATGTTCCGACCACCATGGCCTTTGAAAGCAGCAAGACCCGCATGTAAAGTTTGGGATCAGGAGCCGGTTAGTGCTGGGCCAATTCGCGCAAGCCTGCGATATTAAGGAGCGTCACACCTTGGCGGTTGACTTCGATCAGTTGAGCAGTCCGGAACTGGTTGAGGACTTTCGTAACTGTTTCGCGATACGCATTGATCATATCAGCCAGTTCTTGGTGGGTCCAGCGTCCGGTCGTCACGCCGTCACGGCCGCCAAACTGCGCAAGCTCAAGCAGTATACTGGCCAGACGCGCCGGGACCGATTTAAACGCCACACTTTCCAAGCGTTGTGACAGCCGCTGGGAATGCCGTCCCAGGTCCTCCATCAAGGCAAGCGCGAGCGCAGGACGCTGGCTCATTAACTCTTCCAGCGTGTCGTGCCGCACGACTGAAACCGTGCTCGGCTCAAGCGCCTGCGCAAAGGTGTCGAAGGTCCCATCAGACAACAAGGCCGCATGGCCGAAGATATCCCCGACCTTGACAACCCGTACCGTTAGCGTGCGGCCTTCAGGCGATAAGAGATTCAATGCGACTTGGCCCTCCCGAATCACAAAGAGTTCGGTCGCCGCTTCGTCAGGCGCGTAAATAATACCGCCTTTGACAAAGCGACGAGTAATGCCACGCCGCTCAAGATCATCCCAGCGTCGCTCTGCTGCCATACGCTGTCTACCTTCCCTCATCAACTACTGTGACGTTTGTGTAGTATAGCACAATCGATCTCGTGTAGTCGCTCATCAAGTACTGAATACGACAGCCATGGGAGCTACAGGTGCGGCACAATCAGCGCCTTGACGACGCGCTGCGCCTGGACGTCTTCGAGTGCGGTCTGAGCATTGTTTAGGCTATACCGCCCGCTCACAAAGGCGTCCCACGGGAAGCGCGTATGGTAGCGGGCCAACAGTTGCACGGCGCGGTAGACATGGCTCGCATCGCTGCCCCAGCAGCCACGTATATCGAGATGCTTCTGGTTGAGATCGAGGTGGGGATTGAAGGTTGCCGGGCCAGCATCGGTATATTGTCCAACCACCACATAGCGACCACCGTCGCGCGTCAGTCGCATGCCCTCGGGCACCGCTGATGCTACACCTGTCGCCTCAATCGTCACATCTGCCCCGCGCCCACCGGTCAGCGCCCGCACGGTTGCGATGCGCTCGGCTGCGTCGGTGCCCTCAATCGGAATTACAGCATCGGCTCCCAGCTGCTCCGCCATTGTAAGACGAACCTCGGGCCCGCCGACGACGATCACTTGGCCTGCCCCGCGCAGCTGTGCCAAAATCGCTGCATTAAGACCGACCGGCCCACTCCCCTGGACGACTACGGTATCACCGAAGCCCACCTCGGCCCTTTCCATCGCGTGTAAGGCTGTTGGCAAGCCGCATCCCGCTGCTAGCAGTGTTTCCCAGGGCAAGTTGGGCGGTAGGCTGACGATGTGAACGCCGGGCCGCAGATAAATATGTTCGCCCCAACCCCCCAGCAGTCCTTCATCAGCACTTAAGGTAATGCCATAGACCCGGCGCTGTGGACAGCGTGTGCTGGCATGCGCTACCGTGCAATACCAGCAACGACCGCACGAGCCATACACATCCAGAAAGGTCACGACATCGCCTGCCGCGAGCACGCGCCCGTCGATATCGGTGACCCGGCCACCAACGGCAGCTATGGTGCCCACGCTCACATGGCCCGGAATAATGGGATAGGGCACGCCCGCCAAGCGACCATGCCACAGGTGAACATCGGTACCGCAGACCTCGCTGCCCAACGTTTGCAGCAAAACGCTGCCCTCCTCAAGCTCCGGCACTTCAAATTGCCGTAGCTCAAGCGGTCGATTTGGCGCGGGCATCACAACGGCCTGGATCATAAACCTGTCCTTCTCCGACAGTGCTTATCAGTCTAGCACAGGCTATTGGAAGACCGTACTGAGTTCTCGTATGATTTATGGATTGATAACTGGTTGCCTTCGCTCAGTCGCCATCTTCGTTGGCCGCCGGGGGTTCGGCTCCAGCATAGGCTGGGCAGGTGCGCGAAGTCAAAGGTAAAGGCGGCAAAGGCGTTTGCGTGAAATCCTGCGTGAGCATGAGACTGTTGGATTGACCGTCCATAGCCGTTAGCGCCGGCAGTGTCCAGTTGTCCTCCACCATCTTCAACATCGATGAGAAGCTATACATCGTGTGATCGACGGTGCCCGCTTTCGAGTAGGGCGAGATCACAAGGGCCGGCACGCGTGGCCCATACATAATTAGCCCATTGGGACCGGACGGTGGTGGCACATGATCATAGAAGCCGCCAAAATCATCCCATGTCAGGATAATCGCTGTATTGGGCCACAACGCTGGATTGTTCATGATCGCGTTGATTTGCTGCACTGTCCAGTTTTCACCCGCACAGACACTGCTTGGCGCATGGTCGCTCACCTTGGTTGGCTCGACCAACCAGCTGACCGCCGGCAGCGTGCCGGCCTGGGCATCCTTTAGGAAGTTGGTGTAATCGACAACATTGGTTTGCCAGTCGGGACCGTTGCGGATGTGGTCAATCGCATCATAGGAGGACCAGATATAGCCGGGCTTGTCCTGGCCAGGAGCATAATACTTCCAGGAGACGCCGGCAGCATCGAGCGAGTCGCCCAGCGTGGGAAAGTTGAAACACGGAAAGACGTTTGAGATAGTACCGTCTGCGTGACGTTCTTCGACCAGCGTGCTGGGCACCGAATCACATCCCCAGCGTTGAACCGTGTTACAAGGCACCTGACAGTGCGGAAGACCATCAACATCGTCGTCTTGAGCAGCGATTGACCAGAGATGATTGGCGAAGCTCGCACCCAAGATGCTCGAATAGAAATTGTCGGTCAGCGTGAACTGCTGCGCATACTGCCAGTAGTTGGGAATATCGGCCTGATAGAGCTGCGAGTCGGCTTCATCGACGCCGTTTTGGATGGCCCCCTGGAGCTTGGAAAACTTATCCATTTTGCCATTATCAATCGCCTTGACGGCGTCAGCATGATTATGCCTGATGTCGGCGGTCAATTTGTCCGGCTGATGATTGAGGGGATGGCTCATTCCATCGGTCAAGGTAAAGGTCATCGTACCATAGGCACGCAGGAAGGTCCCAAAGTAGATATCAAAGGTGCGATTTTCCTTGTCCATAATCACGATGTGGTGGATCGGCGTCGTGCTGACATGCGGCTGTACAAGCCCCGCAGCCACAGCTGGTGCCGCAGACACGACCGGTCGCGCTGCGGTGGGGGACGACCCGAGCAGTGCCACCACTACGGCGAGGAGCATGCCTGTCATAGCCGTAAGTCGTGTGACAGGGTGGGCGTGGATAGGGCGATAGTCCATTGGCTTCTCTTTATCCTAATTACTGGCCCAAGGTGCATACTCCATTTTGATCGGTGGACAGCACAACAACCGGTTGCCCTAAGCTAGAATTAACAATGGGAAACTGTCCGTAACTCACTCCGGCTTTGCCTTCGCCTTCATCATACCGGAAATTCCACGCTAATTGTCCCCTCGATAAGTCGAGGGCAACAAAGATACCGCTTTTCAGCACACCATTAGCGTTAAATCGTTGCGCTAATCAAGAGCTTCGTAAGCATGGCTCAGGTGTCGGCATCGTACGCTGATACGGGTCCGTCCATTGTTGCCAGCACGATCGAATTGTCGTCGGTCGTCGGACTGATCGGAAGACCTCCCGGTGTTTTGGTGACCGTATATGCTTTCAACGACGTCGGCGTCGTACCATTGGGACCGGCGGAAGCAATCCCACAAATGTAGTACTTTTTGGGACCAATACTACTATCGGAGTACTTGTACTCGTCCGTTTACTGCTTCCGCTCCGAAAATACGACCGTTGCTCGGTCATCCGTGATGCTAATGGCAACACTGGCGGTAGGCGGCAGGTCGAAGCAGAGCAAGGTGCCATCACGGACTGCTTCCAAGCTCACCGGCGTTGCTCCTGCACCATCTGGCTGGCACGCGCCAATCTTCGTCTTACGTATTCCATACCGTAGGTGAAGCGTGTCAAGTCCTGCACGGTGGTGAATCTCACAGCCATTGGTCGTGGCCCTAATATCGAGCCGGTGCTCGCCGAGTTCGACGTTTCGCAGGGCTAGCGAGGGCCAGTGGGGTGGGAGAGACTGGCGAATACTCAGTTGATGAGCATGCGCCAAAGGATCAAGGCCAAGCAAGCCTTCGACAACGCATTGCACATACATGGCCGCCGACCACAGCTACATGAAGCACAGCCCCGCCGGTATGAGTTCCTCGAAGGCACCCAGCATGCCGTGGTGCGTTGTTAACGCAATGTGATGCAACTGTTCGACCGCCGCCTGCGTCCGGCCATAGCGTACATCGGCGAGGGCCAGCAGTCCGGTGCCCAGAGTCCATACCCGTCCTTCCTGGCCGCGTGTATGCATCAAACCATACTCGTTGACGAATGAGCGATGGAGTTCATCGAGCACCTGCTCAGCGCGATCGGGCCGCGCAACCCCCAGTTGAACCGGCACGACCTGCGTCCAGTGTCCATCTAATTGGGGCCGCAGGTCGGAGTGCAACGAGTCGGCGTACAGCTGTTGATCGGGTAGCCACCAATCCCGCTCAAACCGTTCACGCCAATCGTTGGCCCGGCTACGATACTGCTCAGCCTCCGGTCGCTCCAGGATCGTGGCCATTTCGCCGAGCACGCGCCATGCCGCATAGAGGTAGCAGGCCGAGTCGAGCTTGAGTGCGCCCATGCCAGTCCGTTCGACCATGGCATCGCCCCAGGGATAGCCGTCGCCGTCGGCATCCCACAAGCCGCCAACATACTCCATCACCCCTTCGCAACAGAGTGGGTACATCTGGCGCAAGAAGGGCAGATCGCCGGTCCAGCGCACATAATCCCACACAGCCAAAGCGAACTGTGGCGTTTCTTGAGTGTTGCCGGGATTGAAGGTCCGGCCGTTGGTGGTCAGTTCATGCGGCACCCGTCCGCAGGCCATACGGGCGCGGTCGGCCAGCAGATGCAAGGCCGACTTCGTCTGCTGGCCGAAACCGGCTGCCGTCGCGCCCGGCACGGAATAGGTGGTATCACAGCCGAATAATTGGGGATACTCAGGAACTCCGGCCAAAAAATAGCCCGGGAGATACGGTGCGTAGTCGGCCCAGAGCATATGCAAGTTCAGCTTCGCCAGTGCATACTCATGGTTGATATCGGTGTCGGGGCTTTCGAGTTGTACACCGCCCCAGGCAATCTCGGCATACCGTTCGCGCTTCGCAGCCAGGACCTGTGCTGACCGTCCTGCGAGCTTGGCCGACAATTGCTGGGCGCCCCCGTGACCATGCTGATGGTCGGCGGTGACCAAAAACTCCCAATGTCTGGTGGCGCCCTGCTCTATTCTGACATGATAGCTTAGCTCCACTGTCTCTTGTGCATCATACTGCCCGAAAATTACACCGTCTGCCGGCTCATCGCTGCCGTAGGCCAGGCCCCAGCGGCCTTGCCAGTCGCTGTCATACGCTGTAACCAGTCCCTGCTCCTCTTGTAGCAGCGTTTTACTCCGCTCCCAACCACTGAACCAGGATGGCCTGATGTTAACGCGCAACACCATGCCGATGG
>JBBRHB010000159.1:0-9280 GCA_038223355.1 Chloroflexales bacterium | reverse complement strand
GCCTGGCCCGTCAGATCACGGGCTTTATCACTGGCCGTGCCTGCCACATCGCTGACCTTACTTGCCGCTGTCGAGGCTGCACCCTGCACAGTGGCAACGGCACCACTGGCCTTATCCGCCACGGTCGAAGCAGCACTGCTCGCTTTATCCGCGACAGTCGAAGCAGCCGTGGTTGCTTTATCCGCCACGGTTGAAGCAGCACTGCTCGCCTTGTCAGCCACAGTCGAAGCAGCACTGCTCGCCTTATCCGCTACAGTTGCGGCCGTCGAGCTAACGGCATTTGTAGCTGATGATGCTGCATCACTAACCCGCTCTTTCAGTATCACCGTCTTGTCACGCACAAGTTCGCGGTTTTGTGGCCCGCTGCGTGGCGTGAACAGACTCGCCAGCGCCGCACCAATCACTGCACCAACAAACATGCCGGCCGCAAAGCTCCAACTCGTGTCTTCTTCCTCGTACATATATACTACCTCCGTCTGAGATTTCGGCGCCATAGCGCCCATGCTAGCACAAAACAGACCAACGCTATCCCACTCAGCCACAACAATACCTGGAGGGTAGGATCCCGTCCTCGCAGCATAATATCTTGATAAGCAGTAATGCCATGCGTTACAGGCAATAGGTAAGAGATCCCACGGACTGCTGCCGTAAAATTGCCCAGGGGCAAAAAGAAGCCGGAGAAAAAGACCGAGGCCAGCAGGGTAATCATCGATAGCTGTACGGCCTGTGACTCGGTTTGAGATAGTGCCGAGATCAAGAAACCAATC
Source organism: Chloroflexales bacterium (assembly GCA_038223355.1). Classification (GTDB taxonomy): domain Bacteria; phylum Chloroflexota; class Chloroflexia; order Chloroflexales; family Kallotenuaceae; genus JACDGP01. The sequence continues at coordinate 8,513 of JBBRHB010000159.1, read as the reverse complement.
CCCAGTGATGCCCAGATCAAGAGCAGCGTCACGAGCGCGAACCAATACGGGTTACCGACGAAAGGTACACCCATGCCAAAGCTGACAGCTATGTTGGCGACGGTGCCTAGCGGTATATTGGCCGTCAAGGCTCCGACCAGCGCGGCAGCAATTAGACCGGCCATTAACGTATAGCCAAAGTACTTGCCGATCATGATCTGTCCACTGCCAGTTGGCGAAACCCGGAAAAGTTCCACTGAGCCCAACAAATTTTCACGCACTAGTGATAGTGCTGCCAGGGTTATGGCCATATGTTGAAGCAGCAGCGCCACGACTCCCGGCGTATAGAAGGTTATGTAGCTGGGCTGGTAGTTAACATTAGCAATATTTTTAGGATCTGGTACCAAGGGTGAGACCAGCACTTCGGCCGGTACCGTTTTAACCTGTCCGGCCACCGCCGCTAGCTCATTTAGCTTACCATCAATAGCCGTGAGACGCGCCTGCTGGTCCTTGACCTGGCTACTAGCTAGGCCGCTTTCAAGTGCTTGCAAGTCATTTTGAATTTGCTCGGCGCTTTGTTGCGCCTGATTATTCGCTCCTCCTTGGCCCGATAAAATCAGACTGGCAAGGATCAAGCCGTTGTTCGAACGCAAGCGTTGAATCGCCTCACGGGTTTGCGGGTTGCCCGCCACTTGTAAACCCGTCTGGATCGTGCTCAGTTGCTGCCGAGCATCATTAATATATTGGTCAAGGTTACCATTTTGCTGTTTGCCGGCATTTGCCAGGTTAAGGAGGAGTGCTGTGTTTAGCTCCTTAACCTGGACATAGGTCAGATACCTAATCCATTGTTCTTGCAGCGGATCGATCTGGCTATACAGCACCGTCACCAGTGACTGTTGCTGCCGACCGAAAAGCTGATCAACATCCTTAGGGACGATCTCCACGATATCCGTCTCGCCCCGTTTTAAGCGGTTTTGCGCAGCAGCTTGATCAGCCGTTACAGCAAGCACGTTAAAGTTAGGGCCAAGGTTTTTCACCAGTGCCTGGACGCGTGGATCTTGTGTACTGCCTGGTGGTACAACAAGAATCGTTTTGAGCTTGGGTTGCTCTCCTGAATAGCCAAGACCGAAAATCAGTAAAATCAGGAAGGGTCCCATTACTAGCGACAGAACGAGCCGAGGCTGCCGGCGAATCTCTGAGATTTCTTTACCAAAGAAAGCCAGGATGCGTACTATCCCCTTAATCATTCATCGCCTCCAGCGCCTTCTGGATCTTTCTCATCGGCTTGCTGCATCAGGGTAATAAACACCTCATCAAACGGTGGCTTGAACTCTTCAGCAGTGCGTGTATCGATCGTTGGGTCACGTCCCAACGCTTGGATCAGCGTTGGCAAACGCGTGCCCGCATCATCAACATAAACATGCAACAGCCCTTGTGGCGTATTCCGCGGTGATTCGATCTTTGCTACAAAGGGCAAGCGGCCCAATATCTCACGCGTGTTAGGCTCATCTTCGGGATCGACATGCAGCGCAATCACGGCAAAACCACCAAAAGCGCGCTTGCGTAGTCCATCGGGTGTCTCGATCATTAACAAGCGACCTCGCCGGAGCACGGCGACTTGATCGCAATACTCTACCTCTGATACGTATTGCGTCGTAACGACCAAGCTATGGCCCGACTTCTGCAGCTCCTTAAAGCGATCCCAGAACTTGCCACGCAACACTGGATCAACGCCTGCCGTCGGCTCATCCGCGAACAAGAGCGTGGGATCATGTACTAGAGAACAAGCGAGCTCCAGCCGCCGCTTCATCCCGCCGGAAATCTTTTCCGCCAGTGTATGCCGTGCCTGCGTCAATTCTACGAACTGCAACAGTTCGTTCAATCGTTTACGGCGGCTAAACCAAGGCATGCCATACAATGAGGCCACAAAGTTAAGATTTTCCTTCACGGTGAGCGTAGGATATAAGACAAAGAGTTGTGGCATATAGCCGATGCGTTCGCGCGCGCGCTTGTTAAACGTCTGCGGGGTTGCTCCCAAAACCCGTAGCTCACCTGAGTCCGGCGTATAGACGCCCGTCAGCATCCGAATCGTGGTGGTCTTTCCACAGCCGGAAGGACCAACGACACCAAAAATTTGTCCGGCAGGCACTTGCAGCGTAATATTGTGGACCCCAACGTCGCCCCATGTTTTACTAACATTTCGCATTTCAATAACGCAGCCCTCGGCAGCTTGGCGCATACCCACTTCCTTCCACCTGTTTCATGCTTATCTACTTAATCAGTGCTCTACGATCCTGCGATCTTCAAGCCCATGCCCGTCTTTTCGTTCAGTACGTCGGCGAAGGCCTGCGCCAAATGCCGGTAGCCCTGTGGATTGGGATGAAGGCCATCTTTGCTCACATTACGCAGGTCAGCCGTCGCGGGGTGGCTATACAGATCTACGAGCGGTATACCATGGCGTTGCGTTGCTTGCATGATGATGGTATTCATCACCTGCACCCGTGCGGCCAACAGCGACTGGTAGGAGGCCCATTGTTCTGGCAGTAACTGCGCCGCATTTGGAATGTTCCCCACCAGTACTAATCCGGTAACCTTGCCATTAATGCGTTCGATCATCTGATCATATTGTTGACGAAAAAGTGGCTCCGGTGTTACCGGTACGTCATTAGCTCCAACTAACACCGTAAGGATGTCGGGCTTAAGCTGGATTGCCTGACTGACCTGCTGCTGTAACACGTCGGCAGTCCGTGCACCGCCGGCACCCAGGTTGTGAAACTCAAGCCCCGGCTCCTGTTGGCGCAACTGGTCGGCCAGCAAGTAAGCGAAGCCCGCATGCCGGTCACCTTGGCCCCAATCCCAAATCCCTTCGGTCAAACTATCCCCAATTGCCACAAAGCGAATGATCGTTGGAGGTCGCATGCTGTATTCGATTTCCTTGGATATGGTTGAATACTCTCTCTCCTTATTGCACATGATGTGCCAAGCGATTAGCAGGGGGTAGGCGTGCAGCAAAGTGGCGCGCTGGGCCAGGCAACTAATGGTTATATTAGTTGGGGACTAACTACCTACCTTCGACTAATGACAACACCACCGGGGGTGGCTAGAATGTGAAGCACACCGCAGGAAGGAAATCGACCGTGGAGCTCATGACGCCGTATCCGAGAACAATTGAGCCGGAGCGCTTGTTCACACGTTCCTTCGATGGGCCACCGCCGCCCTACCTGTCGATCGTTGTTCCCATCTATAATGAAGCAGACAATATTCCCGCACTACACGCCCGACTCTCAGCAGAACTCCAAGCGCTGCACCTGCCCTATGAAATACTAATGATCGACGACGGCAGTCGTGATCAAAGCTTTGCACTGCTACGCGAGCTCGCGTCCCACGACATGCATCTACACATCGTGCGCTTTCGGCGTAACTTCGGCCAGACGGCCGCCTTTGCGGCTGGCTTTGCCCGCGCCCGTGGAAAGGTGACAGTCACGATTGACGCGGACTTGCAAAATGATCCCGCGGATATCGGACGGCTCCTTAGTAAGCTGGACGAAGGCTATGATGTGGTCAGCGGTTGGCGACGGCAACGCCAAGACGCATTTTTGAGCCGTAGGCTACCGTCCCAGTTGGCCAACCGGCTCATCTCGTGCGTGACGGGTGTGGGCTTGCATGATTATGGCTGCTCGCTCAAAGCGTACCGCACCGCAGTATTACACGACGTGCGGCTGTATGGCGAACTCCATCGCTTTATTCCCGCGATTGTTAGCTGGCAAGGCGTCGCCGTGACTGAACTGCCGGTCAATCACGAACCACGACGCTTCGGCAAATCTAAATACGGCATCGGTCGTACGGTGCGCGTGCTGCTTGACCTGCTGACGGTACGCTTTTTACTGAGCTATGGCACCCGACCCATGCAAATCTTTGGCCTGTTCGGTTTAGGCTCAATTCTGCTCGGTGGTACACTTAGCGCGTACTTAGTAGGGCTTAAGCTGCTGGCCGGCGAGGCCCTGGCTAACCGCCCGCTTTTGCTGCTTGGTATTCTGTTAATTATCTTGGGCGTGCAGTTCATAGGTATTGGCTTGATCGGCGAACTGGTCGTCCGCACTCATGGTGAGACGCCCCACAAACCGACCTATACCGTTCGCGAAGAAATCAATGGAGGAGTGTTATCCGCGTCTTGATGCTCAACTATGAGTACCCACCACTGGGTGGAGGGGCCGCTCCTGTTACCGCCGCTCTGGCCCGGCATTTAGTCGAGGCTGGCGACGAGGTCGATGTGATCACAATGCAATTTGGTGATCTGCCACGTACCGAGGAAGACGGCAAATTAAGGATCTTTCGTGTTCCGGCGTGGCGAAGGTCACGCGTCGTTTGTAGCACGTTCGAAATGTTTTCATTCCTTGTACCGGCCTACTACCAGGCCTACCGCCTCCATCGCCAGCGACCCTTTGATCTGATCCATGCGCATTTCATGATGCCGACTAGCCCCATTGGCGTACTCCTGGCTGCCCAGCAACATCTGCCATTAGTCGTCACCATCCATGGCTCTGATGTACCCGGCTATAATCCCGACCGTTTCAAACTTAGTCATCGTCTGCTCCGACCGGTATGGCGTTGGCTCACGACCCACGTGGATGCCATTATTTCGCCGTCCCACTACTTAGCCGAACTCCTCCAATTGTCGAGCAATGTACCCGTCGAGGTGATCCCCAATGGCTTTGAAGCAGCGGCTGTTCCGGCAGTTGAACGCCGCCAGCAACTCCTCATCGTCAGCAGGCTGTTTCCCCGCAAAGGTGTGCACTACTTTTTAGATGCCCTCGTAGGCCTGTCTCTGGATGGCTGGGAAGTGGTGGTTGCTGGCGATGGACCAGCGCGTCCGGCCCTCGAAGCACAGGCCCGGGCACTCAAGTTGCCGGTGCGTTTCACTGGTTTTATTCAGGGGCCGGCTCTTGCAGAGCTTTATGCAAGTAGCGCGATCTTCGTCTGCCCTTCACTCCGTGAGAACTTTCCCGTTGTCTTACTCGAAGCCATGAGCGCGGGCTGCGCGATTATCGCGCATCAGACCAGTGGTATACCGGAGGTCGTTGGCGATGCTGGCATCCTGACCCCACCCGCCGATGTAGAGGCATTGCGCGCGGCCCTGCGCACGCTGATGGCCGACAAAGCAGCACAACAACGCTACAGCGTGGCAGCCGCCAGGCGGGCCAAGCAATTTCTGTGGCCAGCTATTCTAGCAGCGCACCGCACACTCTACGGGCGAGTAATACAACGGGCACAGATACAAAGGGCACAGACACGTTTGAGCCCGCGTTAATCCATTCGGGCATTGGCACGCTGTACAATACTGCTGTGCTGTACTCACAAGTACACAGAATAGGAGCAGTTATGAGCATAGGCAAAGTTGTTGCGCTTTTCCGGCCCGATGTAAAAGGAATGCCACCAATAGCCCTGAGTCACGCCGAAATTATCGCTGATCAGGGCATCCTTAGTGATCGGCATGGCAGGCCCGGCTCTAAGCGGCAGATATTGTTAATGGATCGCGCGCTCGTCGACCGTTTCGGTCTGCGGCCAGGCGATTTGGACGAGAATCTTACGCTGGACGGCTTGATGATCGACGATTTACAACCCGGCCAGCAGCTACGTATAGGGTCGGTGCTGCTGGAAATAACGATCCCTTGTCCGGTCTGCGATAAATTGGATACCGTTCGACCCGGACTACGGTCGGCTCTTCGTGACCAGCGGGGCATGTTCGCACGCGTCTTGAGCACTGGACACGTGCACATCGGTGACTCGATCACCCTCGAAACGACCATGCCGATTGCACGTGAAGCCCCCCACCAGGAGTAGCGAACGACATTGTGTTGACCACCTTCCTTTCGTGGCGCGTGTTGCGCTGGACGATGCCACTCTATCTCCTCCTCATGCTGATGACATGGGGTGTTATGATCGTGCAGTGGACGGGCGGCGGAGCAACCCGCGACACCACCGGCACCACCCTCGGTCCCGACTTTATGGCGTTCTACACGGGCGCGCGCTTCGTGCTCACGGGGCATAGCGGTCAGCTGTATGAACTCCCCGCGCAGGCAGTCTTCCAGGAAGGGCTAGATGGACCCCGCCCCGGGGTATCGGGCTTTGTCAACCCGCCCCAGTGGGCCATTCTGGTTGCCCCACTCGGCTGGCTCTCGTATCGCATGGCGTTCACCGTTTGGACAATTGGTATGCTCGGCTGCTTTGTAGGCAGTGTCTGGTTGCTCCGGCCCCTCCTACCGACACTGGCCCGCCGTTGGGGGGCGACCATCGCTTTGGCGCTGGGGAGCGTCCCGGTCTATTTCGCCGCTTCCGCCGGTCAAAACACAGGATTTTCGCTGCTGCTCCATGTCGCTATTCTCCGTGCGCTCTCACGGCGTCGGGATGTGTTTGCCGGTCTCCTCATTGCACTTGGGTGTGTTAAACCTCAGTTCTTCCTGGCTCTGCTGCCACTCCTCGTATTGGCGCGACGCTGGCGCGCGGTCGCTTCAGCGATTGGGGGACTGGCTGCCATTGGCATCGTTGCGGCCGCTGTTATAGGACCATCCAGTTGGCTGGCCTGGATCAAGATCACGCTGTTCACGCTGCACATCGAGCAGCAACGCCAGATAACCAAACTCTTCTCATGGCAGCCGTTCTGGACGTTGCTGCTTGGTCAAGGAGTGGTTGCGGCGACGCTCGGCTGGCTATGTGTCGCGCTTACCGCGTGTATCTTGGCGTGGCTCTGGCTACAACCGGCCAAAGACGAGTCATTACGCTATGCCATTTCGGTGCTCGGCATTATGCTCATTAGTCCCCACATGCCGGTCTATGATCTCGGGCTGCTGATTTTGCCACTCCTCGTGCTTGCTGACCGCATCCTGTCGGGGCAGACGCAGTCCAACCGCTTGCTACATGCCACACAAGGGCTGCTTCTTGCCTTATATATTAGTGTCTTCTTTTACGAGCAGGTCTACTATACCCATGTACAGATCGTAGTGCCGCTGATCATGGCGACACTGGTTGGCGGTATTCTCATGCTCCGACCGCTGGCATCGCCATTTGCCGTAGCACGACCATTCCTCAGCCAGCGTAGTTAGGCTAGTACCGGGCTGATCAATAGCCCGACGGACGTGAGTAAGCTGGCACGGAGGTGGGGTGGAACGAGTTGCCCAAAGGTAGATCAGCTACAATGAGCGGTAATCAGGAGCAGCGTATTGCTTCTACCACTCATCGTCCTGTTTTGGCTGCTCGGCTTGGTACTGGCCAACCAACTACACCTGTCGCTGGTCCCGCTGGTGCTCGCAGCCTGCGCTGCGTTTTTGTTGGCTGCCGTTTGGCGAGCAAGTGCCTGGGCCAGACCACTACTCTGCATCGCTGCTCTGCTGCTCGGTGGAGCCCGTCTCGTCTGGGCACAGCCGCAGCCTACGGCGACTGACATAGAGCGTGCCATTGGCCAGCGGGTCGTACTGCGCGGCACAATTAGTGGGCAACCCGACCGTCGCGAAGACCGCCAGAACGTGGCCCTTGGTGATATTACTGTTGTGGTCCGTGGCCGGTCTGAAGCTCGCCATGGACAGGTTGTACTCCAGCTACCAGCCGTGCCCGAGATGCAGTATGGAGCACAAGTAGAGGCCAGCGGACTGCTCACACAGCCCGTCAGTACACCCTCGTTCGACTACCGCGGCTACCTTCAACGGCAGGGCATCGTCGCCGTCATGAAGAAGGCAACCATCACCCGCGTAGCCGGTTTTGGTGGCCTGCAGTTCTTGAGGCCCCTCTTGCAGCTGAATGATGCCGTGCGGATCGTCACGCTGCGGCTATTGCCTGAACCACATGCCTCACTCCTGCTCGGCATTATGTTGGGCGTTAAGTCGACAATCCCCAAGGGGGTCTTAGCTGATTTTACGACGACCGGCACTATCCATATCCTGGTGATTTCCGGCTGGAATATTACGCTCATTGTCGTGAACACGATCACACTACTGATTATCTTGGGCTTTACCAGGCGTCAAGCGGATTGGGTCGCCGTCGGGATCCTCGTGCTCTACGTTTGTTTCGTCGGCCCAAGCCCCTCTGTCATGCGGGCCGCAGTGATGGCGAGCCTGGTGATCTGGGCCGACTTGGTCGGTCGACCGCCTGATCCATGGACGTTGTTGCCCGCAGCCTGTGCCGTGCTGACGCTCATTGATCCCTACACGCTTTGGGATATTGGCTTTCAGTTATCGGCTCTGGCAGTCGCGGGAATATTTGCTTGCACGCCAGGTCTCACTCGTCTACTTCAAAGTACTCCGTACGCGGGGCGTATGAACTTGATTGTCGAACCGCTGGCTGCGACTCTGGGAGCTTCGGCACTTACAGTGCCTATCCTTCTGCTCAGCTTTGGACAACTGTCCCTAGTGGCACCGGTTGCCAATCTCCTATTGCTGCCGGCGGTGCCATTCGCAATGGCATTTGGGACAGTGGCCATCGTGCTCGGTTCGATTATACCGCCACTAGGGTACGTTGTTGCCTCCTTCAGCTGGCCGTTCCTC